>CALCNS010000263.1 GCA_937897315.1 uncultured Bacillota bacterium | reverse complement strand
TTTGGAACGTTACGGCTGGAAGTTGGTTACTTCCATGAACAAAAGTTGGTTTGAGAAAGATGTGGTTTTCCACATCTTTGTGACAGAAGATAAGAATGCTATGGATGACTGGTTTTGGAGAAACAATCTCAACTATGCGCCTATTAAAACTGCCCGGTCTAACTTCTACTTGCCGATTCTTTTCGAGGTTGCCGTCATCCTTGTGGCCGCCTATATTATGTATAGTATCCCCAGTTTCAAAAAAATTTCTAAGGACTACTTTTTTCTAATAGGGTTGTTGGTCAGTTTTTTTGTGGATCTGTTTCAAAGGTTCCTAAACGTGCAGCCCCAAAAAGCGTTTTTAGCAACTCTTGATCCCGCGAATTATCTGACACGTTATCAAGCGGTTGATTGGAAAATTCAGAAAGCAAAGAATAACTGGTATGGGTTGAAAAGTTTTTCTATGATGTTGGTGACGTTCCTGATTTCTTTCATGCTAAAGTTGTTTTTCGAGATTTAGTTTTAGCCGTTGTAGACGGTAGCCGCAACATAAATGACAGTTAAGTCCAAAAAAGTATGGTAAATTCGTACTTTTCTTGACTTAACTGTCATTTTCATATATTATAGTGGCGTGAGGTGAATAGAATGAAACGCAAAATCGAGAGCTCGTTGCTTGCTTGGAAGGATAAATTAACCGACAGAAAACCCCTTCTCATCAATGGAGCCAGACAGGTTGGAAAGACCTATATTTTAAGAGACTTTGGCAGTAAACATTTCAGCAACGTCGTCTATGTGAATTTAGAAACAAATCTCAACATAGCGTCTTACTTTGACAACAATATCGCACCTGAAAGAATTCTGCGGTATCTGGAATCTTCTTTTGGAGAAAAGATTATCCCCGGAGAGACTCTGGTAATTTTAGATGAAATCCAATCCTGCGAACGAGCACTGACTTCGCTTAAATACTTTTGTGAGGAAGCACCTCAATATCACATTGCGGCTGCAGGAAGTTTACTTGGGGTCGCTATCAATCGGCAACACTATTCTTTTCCGGTTGGCAAAGTTGAAACGCTGGTTCTCCATGCCCTTGATTTTGAGGAATATCTTTGGGCACGTGGGGAAAGCTTCTTGGAAGAAGAAATCAGAAATGCTTTTCAACAGTTGAGCAAACTTCCGGAAGCCTTACATCAGAAGGCAATCGAGTTATACAGAGAATACTTAATTGTTGGCGGTATGCCTGCCAGTATTAATGCATTCTTAAGAGAAAAGAGTTTCATAGACATCTCCTTAGTTCAAAACGAAATTTTAGACAATTATGTTGCTGATATGGCGAAGTATTCCAGTCCAGTTGATAGTGTAAAAATCAGAGCTTGCTACCAGTCTATACCTGCTCAATTGGCAAAAGAAAACAAAAAGTTCCAGTACAAGGTCATCCAAAAGGGAGGCAGTACGGCACTTTTTGGTTCTTCCATCGAATGGCTTTATCTTGCCGGAGTTGTACTGAAATGCCAAAAGATCAATCAAGCGGTTGAACCAATTTCGGTGTACGCAGATTTATCTGCTTTTAAACTTTACATGGGTGACACGGGTTTGCTGATGGCAATGTCGGGAATGTCACAGCAAACCATCCTCCTTGGTGAAGGGAACACCTTTATGGGAGCAGTCACCGAAAACTATGTTGCCCAACAGTTCGTTGCCAAGGGGTATTCCCTTTACTATTGGGAGAGTAACAGCCAAGCCGAAGTGGACTTTGTGTTACAAAAGGGGAATCAAATCATCGGGATTGAAGTTAAAAAAGGCGAGCACGTTCGTTCGAGAAGTTTAGCTGTGTTTAGGAGTGTGTATCATCCCGCTTATACCATTAGGCTCTCTCTGAAAAATTTCGGAGAAGAAGATGGACTGAGATCGATACCATTATATGCGGCTTACTGTATTTAAGAAATAAAAGAGAACAGAAGGATTCTTAGTAAGCTTAGCGAATTGGATTTTGATAATAATTCTCATTTAAAACGAAAGCAGGGATACGATGATACCCAATCAGTGGTATGCCATTTTGCCATCTTCGGCAGTGGGAAATAATGACATTGTGGCAGTGAAACGCTTGAATTTAGAGCTGGCTTTGTTCCGGACTGCGCAAGGAAAATTGGGCTGCGTGGTGGATCAGTGCACACACCGGGGTGCTGCTTTGAGTGGTGGAAAAGTGGTAGGTGAATGTGTAGCTTGCCCTTTCCACGCCTTAGAGTTTAATACATCGGGGAAGTGCACTGTTGTACCGGCCAACGGAAAAGCTTCCACAGAAGACCTAACTCGATTCAACGTAAAGAGTTATTTAGTCCGAGAAGCGCATGGCATCATCTACTTGTGGAATGGGGATCCTGCCCAAGCCACCAAGGACTTGCCTTTTTTTGAAGATCATCTCGACAGCAGTTATGTATACAGCGAAATGGAAGATCACTGGAATACACATTATTCGCGTGCCATAGAAAATCAGCTCGATGTCGTTCATGTGCCAATCGTGCATTACAATACCATTGGTCGGGGAAATAAGAGGTTAATTAATGGGCCGAAGGTGCTATGGGAGAACGGGGTTCTTACCACCAGCGCCAATAATGAGGTCGATGAGGGTCAAAAACCCAAACGTCCCGAGGAATGCGTGATTAAACCCACCTTCTTAAGTTTTAAGTATCCCAATATTTGGCTGAATCACATCAGTCCCAAAATTAAAGTGATGATATACTTTGCCCCGGTCGATGACGAGAACACGATTTTGTATATCCGTTTTTATAATAAGATCACACCGTTCGCTCCTATCAATCATTTTATCGCTTGGGTGGGGCGCTACTTTAACGGTGTCGTGGAAAGGCAAGACAAAGTTGTGGTCATCACTCAAAAACCCAAGGCGTCGAGTTTGCGTTCGGAGGAACGTCTGCTCATTGGCGATGGTCCTATTGTCATGTATCGGCGGATTCGTGAAGAATTACAGAAAAAAGTATAGAGTAGATGCAGCCTAAGAACGAAGCACTTGCAGCGTTCTCGGGCTATTTCTTTGCTCATCTTGTGCTCCCTGAAGTAAAAGAAGGAAAAATTTTTCGCTAACAGAAATTAAGAGATACAAACGAAAACTCTGGGAGGTAGAACCTATGAAGATGAAGTTATACATTGAGAAGCAATTGGAACAAGAATACTTGGATCAACTGGAACCGTATTACGATATTGTTTGCAACGAAGTCGATGATCTAAATGCCCTGCCCACCGGTGATGCCTTGGTGACTTGGTTAAACGGAATCCATGTGGCGATTTGTGGCACAGCCCGTTTTAACAAACAAGTCGTGGACAAACTCACCACCCTGAAGTACATATCTAGCACTTCTGCCGGGTACGATGGGTTCGATGTCGCACATGCTCGTGCAAAAGGCATCCGTTTCTCCAACAATGCCTGGGCCAAGCGCGATGTCTGTTCCGAGCATGCCTTAGCGCTGATGCTGGCGGTGGCTAAAATGATACCGGCACGCCACACCCGTGCCAAAACCGGGCAGTGGCAGCACGGCGATGGTGGGCGGTTGGGTCTAGATCTCCTAGGGAAAACCCTTGGTATTGTTGGCGCAGGCAGCATTGGCCAAGATATTGCACGCAAAGCAAGTGGGTTTAACATGAAGGTGATTTACCACAACCGAAAACCCAACCCTGCCTTTGAAAAAGAATGCAATGCCACATTTGTCGATTTGGAGACCTTGCTGCGCACTGCCGATTTTGTGACCACCAATACCCCGCCACCTCCGAAACGACAGGGTTTATGAATGCCGAGAAATTTAGAATGATGAAACCCACCGCGATTTACATAACCATC
>CALCNS010000262.1 GCA_937897315.1 uncultured Bacillota bacterium | reverse complement strand
ATGCCGTATACTGACCTCAACTTCATCATTGAGCGAACGAAGGATTCGAGAGAGTTTGCACTTTATTTCACCACTGTAACCGTGCAACGCCGAAGGGGATGCAACAGCTCTCAGGCAAAAGGATCGAATCTGGACGAAACTCCGGAAAGTCATTCAGTTGACGCCGACGAAGCAATGGATGCCCCACGAAGCGGAACTCTTCCACATCATTTGGGCAGAAAGAATCTTTCAGGCAGAACTACGGGGGCATGTTATTTGACATGCCCCCGTTTTTTTATTCATCAAAAGAAAAGAGGAGATCCCATGGACTTGAAAACACCTTTATATGAAACCCATGTGGCAGCCGGCGGAAAAGTGGTTCCGTTTGCCGGTTATTTATTACCGATTCAATACGGAACAGGCATTATCACCGAGCATATGGCCGTTCGTAAGCAAGCAGGTTTATTTGATGTATCGCATATGGGGGAAGTCATTTACAGTGGTCCGGATGCGACAGCCAACGTGAACAAAGTCATCACCAACGATGTAACCCTTTTGCAAAATGGAGATATTTGCTATAGCCCCATTTTGAATCACGAGGGCGGGTTTGTCGATGACTGCATTGTTTACAAAATGAACGAGCACAAGTACTTCATTGTCATCAACGCTTCCAATCGTCACAAAGACGTTGCTTGGTTCAAAGAACAACTCTTTGGAAATGTGGTTTTTGAAGATGTTTCCGATATCACTGCCGAAGTGGCACTGCAAGGACCAAATTCCACCGAAATTCTCAAACGCCTTGTTGCCGAGAGCGATATTCCCGCTGGATATTATACCTTTAAAGAAAACGTTCTTCTAGATGGTATCCCCTGCTTGATTTCTCAAACCGGATACACCGGTGAAACCGGATATGAGATTTATACAGCCAACGAGCACATCACCCACGTTTGGAATAAGCTCTTGGAAGTCGGTGCGGATTTTGGGTTGATTCCCTGCGGTTTAGGAGCCAGAGATACTTTACGCTTAGAAGCAGGAATGCCGCTTTACGGTCACGAAATGGATGATACTGTCACTCCCTTGGAGATTGGTTTAGGATTCTTCGTTAAAATGGAGAAAGACGGAGGATTTGTTGGGAAAGAAGCCCTGGTATCTAAACAACCTTTTTCCATCAAACGGGCTGGTTTGAAGGTGACCGGTAAAGGAATTGTGCGAGAACATGCCACCATTTATGCCGGTGATGAAGTGGTAGGAACAACCACATCCGGTACCCACAGTCCTTATTTTGGATATGGTATCGCCATGGCGCACTTGAACAAAAAGCATGCGAAAATAGGTACCGCTTTGGAAGTGGACGTGCGTGGTCGCCGCATCTCCGTAGAAGTGATTAAATTACCTTTCTATAAGAAGGCACAGTAATGTAGTCAACGCAACCGCGTTAACGATAAGAATGAACAATTTTGAGGAGGTTTTTAACATGAATTTACCAAAAAACTTGCACTACACCAAATCCCACGAATGGATTCTGTTTCTCGATGAAACCACAGCTCGCGTTGGAATCACTGATTTCGCTCAACATGAATTAGGCGATTTGGTTTTCGTCAACTTGCCACAAGTGGGTGACAAATGCGAAGTGGATCAAGTCTTTGCGGATGTGGAGTCCGTGAAAGCGGTTTCCGATATCTATGGGCCGGTTACCGGTGAAATTGCAGCGGTCAACGAAGAATTGGCCGACAATCCGCAATTAATCAACAGCCAACCCTACGATGCTTGGTTCATTGAAGTACGAAACATTTCCGACAAAATGAAATTCTTGACTGCTGAAGAATATCAGCTATTCTGCGAAGAAGACGAGGGGCACTAAAATGGCCTATATTCCGAACACCGATAAAGAACGCAAACAAATGCTGGAAGTCGTCGGACTAAAGAATGCCGGCGAGTTGTTCGGTGTTGTTCCGGAAGCCCTCCGCGTAGAACATTTAAACCTACCCGCTCCGAAAAGCGAATTGGAAGTCCATCGTGCCTTGCGCGAAATGGCAGCAAAGAATACGGTTTATGGTTCGATTTTCCGCGGAGCCGGTGCATATCACCACTACATACCCAGCATCGTCAAAAGTGTAACCTCTAAGGAGACGTTTGTTTCCGCCTATACCCCATATCAAGCCGAGATTTCGCAAGGTGTGCTGCAATCCATCTTTGAATATCAAACGATGATTGCTGAAATCACCGGCATGGATGCTTCCAATGCCTCTGTCTACGATGGTCCTTCTTCGGCTGCCGAAGCGATGAACATGACTCGTGAGCGCAATCGCAATAAGGTATTGGTTTCAGCTGCCGTTCATCCCATGGCGATTGAAGCCATTCAAACCTACTTCTTTGGAAACGGTATGGAAATGGAACTTATTCCATTAATCGACGGACGTACCGATATGGATGCTCTGGCTTCCATGGTTAGCAATGAAATAGCCGGAGTCTTAGTGCAACACCCCAACTACTTTGGTTTGCTGGAGGATGCAGAAAAAGCCGGTGAATTAGCCCACAGCGTGGGAGCAAAATACGTCATGAGTGTGAACCCCATTGCGAATGCAATCTTAAAAACACCGCGCGAATACGGTGCCGATGTCGCAATTGGCGAAGGACAACCTTTAGGAATCCCATTGTCTTTCGGTGGGCCCTACGTTGGTTTCATGGCTTGCACCAATGCCATGTTGCGCAGACTGCCTGGTCGTATTGTCGGAGAAACAGTGGATGCCGAAGGCAATCGTGCCTTTGTCTTAACCTTACAAGCCCGCGAGCAACACATCCGCCGCGAAAAAGCCTCCTCCAATATTTGTTCGAACCATGCACTCATGGCTATGGCAGCTTCCGTATATATGTCTGCGATGGGACCGCAAGGTTTAGCAGAAGCGGCTCAACAATGCTATAGTAAAGCGCACTATGCGGCTCAGGAAATCACAAAAATCCCTGGTTTCTCTTTAAAACACAAAGGGGACTTCTTCCATGAGTTCGTCACCACACTGCCCTGCCCAGCCGAAAAAGTGTTAGCACATTTACACGAGAAAGATATACTCGGTGGTCTGCCAGTGGAAGGCGGAATGCTCTGGGCCGTTACCGAAATGAACAGTAAAGCTCAAATCGATGCTTTAGTCCATGCTTTGAAGGAGGTCAGCAGTTTATGCAACTAATATTTGAACGAAGCCGCGAAGGACGTCGCTGTGCCCTCCTCCCCCAATCGGATGTCCCTCAAATCAACTTAGCTCCGGAATTTCTCCGAAGTGAAGCTCCCAAATTACCTACTGTCTCGGAAATCGATTTGAGCCGTCATTATACCGAACTGGAGAAGCATGTCCATGGTGTCAACGATGGATTTTATCCATTGGGTTCCTGTACCATGAAGTACAATCCCCAAATCAACAATGAAATGGCCGGTCTACCCGGATTTGCCGGTATTCACCCTTTACAAGATGAGAGCACTGTTCAAGGTGCTTTGGAGTTGCTCCACACCACCAAAGAATATCTCTGTGAGATTACCGGTATGGACGATATGTCTTTCCAAACCTCCGCCGGCGCACACGGTGAATTTGGCGGAATCCTGATGATTAAGGCATATCACGTTTCACGCGGTGATACCAAACGAACCAAAATTATGATTCCAGACGCGGCACACGGCACCAACCCCGCCACCGCAGCCATGGCAGGTTATACGGTGGTTACCATCCCTTCTGACGAGAATGGATTTGTCAATTTAGACAAGCTACGTGAAGCGGTTGGACCCGATACCGCCGGTTTAATGCTAACCAACCCGAACACCATTGGTATTTTCGACCCACATATTTGTGAAATTACCGATATCATTCACGAAGC
>CALCNS010000261.1 GCA_937897315.1 uncultured Bacillota bacterium | reverse complement strand
GTCTTATGGAAAACCAGATGATTCCACTTGATTTGCGTTCTGTTGGGGATATTATCCAACGGGGGGGAACTCTCCTGAAAACCTCAAGAGCGCCTGCATTTTTGACTTCAGAAGGTAGAAAGAAAGCATATGATGTTTTAGAGAAAGAAACCATTGACGGTCTAATCGCCATTGGGGGAGACGGAACCTTTCGCGGTGCATTAGAAATGACAAAGGAAGGTAAAACGGTAATCGGAATACCGGGTACCATTGATAACGATATACCGGGAACGGAATACACCATTGGTTTCGATACGGCTGTAAATACAGTTGTCGAAGCAATGAATAAAATCAGAGATACAGCTACCTCACACGAAAGAGTCTTCATCATAGAAGTCATGGGTCGTTATAGTGGCAATATTGCTTTGCAAGCCGGCTTGGCTGGGGGAGCGGAAGCGATTTTATTGCCCGAAGTTACCCCCGATTTGGGAGCTCTTGTTCAATCCCTGCAAAACAGCATGAGAAAAGGGAAGAAATTCAGCATCATCTTGGTAGCTGAGGGAGTGATGAAAGCAACTCAACTTCAAACCTACCTCAAAGAGAGTGCTGAATTAGAAACTTGGGTCACTGTGTTAGGGCATTTACAAAGAGGAGGAACACCAAGCGTGACTGATAGAATCGTAGCAGCACATATGGGGTCTGCTGCTGTGGAAGCTCTTCTGCGAGGGGAGAAAGGGAAAATGGTAACCTGGAACTGCAATCAAATCGGATTATGTGATTTTGAAGAGATGTTGACCGCTCAAAGAATCTTTGATTCGAGGAGTTTTAAGTTGGCAAACAGATTGTCGATATAGAAAGAGAGGGTACAAATGAGAAAAACAAAAATAGTAGTGACATTGGGACCGGCTATTCAGAACCTTGATATGATGAAAGCCATCTTCAAAGCCGGAGCCAATTTGGCGCGACTCAACTTCTCTCATGGAACACATGAAGAACATCTAGTACGCATAAATATGGCAAGGCAAGCAGCTCGAGAACTAGGATTGAGAATTCCAATTATACTGGATAACAAAGGACCCGAAATTCGTATTGGACTCTTCCAAGAAGGAAAGATTCTTCTCAATCAGGGGGATATCTTTACCTTAACCACACGGAAAATAATGGGAAATCAGAAAATGGTTCAAGTAGAATACGAAGCCATGCCTCGAGAAGTGACGGCAGGGAATTTGGTTTTATTAGACGATGGTAATCTTAGCATGGAGGTACTTGAGGTGAAGGATGAGACGGACATCGTTTGTCGCGTCCTAAACCAAGGAGAGTTATCGAACCGAAAAAAAGTGAATCTTCCGGGAGCGAAAATCTCGATTCCGGCGTTGAATCCCAAAGATGTTGAAGATATACGTTTTGGGATAGCGCATGGCCTTGATTTTATCGCTGCATCTTTTATACGGAAAGCGGACGATGTATTGCAAATCCGCAAAGTGATCGAAGAAGCAAACGGTAAAATGAAGATTATCGCGAAAATTGAAAGTCAAGAGGGTTTGGACAATTTGGATGAGATTCTAAATGTGGTGGATGCTCTGATGGTAGCCCGAGGAGATCTGGGTGTTGAAGTCCCACCTGAGCAGGTACCGATCGCACAGAAAGATATGATTCGTAAGTGCAATCAAAGAGCCATTCCGGTCATAACTGCTACGCAGATGTTGGATTCCATGTCTCGCAATCCCCGACCGACCCGAGCAGAAGCCAGTGATATTGCCAATGCTATTATTGATGGTACCGATGCGATTATGTTGTCAGGTGAAACCGCCAGTGGAAAATACCCAGTTCAAGCGGTGGAAACCATGGCTAGAATTGCTGAGCATACAGAGAATTCGTGGGCAAAAATGAATGGATTCTTAAATAAACCGATTACGGAAGTTACCTTGACGGATGCCATCAGTCAAGCGGTTTGCCAAAGTGCAACGGTGTTACAGGCGGATGCCATCATAACAGCAACCTCTTCCGGAACAACTGCCCGTATGGTAGCAAAATATCGCCCTCTAGCAAAGATTATCGCTGTAACCCCTGACGAAACAATTGCGAACCAGTTATGCTTACTATGGGGGGTTACTCCTGTGCTGACCAATCACACTTATGCCACCGATGTAATGGTGAGCGAAGCGATTGCAGCGGCTTTGGATGCAGGACAGATCGCCAATGGGGACCTGATTCTGTTGACTTCCGGGATTCGCGCAGGTGTACCTGGAAGTACC
>CALCNS010000260.1 GCA_937897315.1 uncultured Bacillota bacterium | reverse complement strand
CGACCACCGAGATCTACACTCTTTCCCTACACGACGCTCTTCCGATCTTCAAATGCAACAAGAGCATAATCTGGTTGGATGGTCTCCATGGCCTTTTGAACCATGGTGGCAAATCCATATACGGCGTTGGTATAAATTCCTTTCGCATTGCTCATTAAGGGTAAAGCATAGAAGGCACGAAAAGCCAAGCTATATCCATCAATAATTAGAGCTTTCTTTGTCACTTAATTACCCTCTTTCGGAATGTTATCTGGGGCTTTTCCTCTGAACTCTTCTTTGATGATATCATCGAAAACATATCTTAACCAAGGAGTAGAGAAGTATTCGGTAGTGGAGTGAACCCCGTGTGTTGCTGCTTCTTCTTCGGTGTAACGATCTAAAAATAAAACACGTGTCGCTTTGTATTGAGGTTCATAGTGTGTCACCAAAGGAACCATAGAAACACGATCCACAAAAAGCGAATCACCATCCACATTAAAATAAAGAGAGGCCATACCGCCTAACAGGTTAATACCGGAAGACTGATTCGAGATGAAGTTTCCCAACGAGTAAAATACCGGCATTTCCTTGCCATCGGCACGCTTCAATATTTCTACTGGCTGAATGACATGAGGGTGATGACCAATGATGACATCTACATTCTCTTGCGCCAGCAAGTGAGCTAAATGTTCTTGCTGCTCATTTGCGCTCGTTGCGCCTTCGTCTCCCCAGTGGAAAGATACAATCACGAAATCAGCGATATCCTTTGCATGACGAACATTTTCAAGAATGATTTCTTCTTCTTCCAAGAATGTCATGCCATACTCTTGCCAATCATCCACAATAAAGCCGTTGAGCCCATAATTATACCCTAGAAATGCAAAACGAATTCCATCCCGCTCAAGAATCCTGACCGCTCCAGCTTCTTGTTCATAGAAACCCACGACCTCTACATTCAGCTGTTTCCATAGTTTCCAGGAATCGACCAATGCACCCATACCCGAATCCATGGAGTGATTGCTCGCTTGATTGACAATATCAAAGCCAATGTTGGACATCTCAACCGCCAACTCCTTGGGTGCGTTGAAAAGAGGATAGGTACTAATAATGTATTCTTCGCCGGCAACTGTAACTTCCTGATTTAAGAAGGCGATATCCGCAGCCGCAATCGCATCTTTCACCGGTGCATAAGAACTGCTGAAATCGTAATGATCCCCACCCATTTTCTTTGCATGCTCGTAAATAGGGCTATGAATCAAGTTGTCTCCTACTGCAATAAAATGAAATTCTTTTCTAATCGGCTCCGGAGGGGGAACGGGTAAGGGAGTGTTATCTGGTTTTGGACTAGTATGATTGCAGGCTGTTAGAAGAAAAACGAAAACCAATATTAGATAAAGCAGTGTTTTTTTGTTCCAAAATTTCATGGTATTCATTCCTTACTTATATTATCGTATAAAACTTCGATAGAAAGCTTGTAACTTCCTTTAATTATACTTGCCAAAGTAATGCTTTCGCTATAAAATAGAAAAGATGAAGTGAAAGAAAGAAGTGAGTGTATGAATCGAATTTGGATAGAGGAACTGCCGAAATATTTGCATCAAGAAGTCACAGTAGAAGGATGGTTACACCGCGTGCGTAAATTGGGGAAACTAGCGTTTCTCTTAATCAAAGATACGACCGGAATGGTACAAGGAGTGGTCACTGGAAAACCCGAGTGGCTTCAGGACATTGCCCCAGAGCAAGCGGTTAGAGTCCATGGTTCAGTATCTGCTTCCAATCAACAAGCCCTCGGAGTGGAGTTGCAAATTAGCGAGATTGTTGTTCTGGGTAAGGTTTACAAAGACTTACCTTTTGAGCTCAACCAAGAAGAAATTGGAGCGGGCTTGGAACATGTATTGGATCATCGTGTTTTAAGTTTGCGTCACCCCAAGACGGCGGCTATTTTTAAAATTCAAGACGGTGTCATCAAAGCATTTCGGGACTTCTTACATCAGGAAAAATTCACCGAGATCCATACCCCAAAGATTGTGGCTACAGGAACAGAAGGAGGCAGTGAGCTGTTCGAAATTAAGTATTTTGAACAGACGGCGTATTTGGCTCAATCCCCTCAGTTCTACAAGCAAATGGCCATGGGTGCAGGATTACAAAGAGTATTTGAGGTTGCCCCGGTTTACCGAGCAGAACCTCACAATACCTCTAGACACCTGAGCGAGTTTATTTCTTTAGATTTAGAGATGGGCTTTATCTCTGGGTTGAACGATGTGTTATCCTTAGAGGAGCGTTTGCTTGAATATGTTTTTGCCTACTTACAGGAGTATATGTCAAAGGAACTGGCCATGTTTCAAGCCCAGTTACCCAAAGTAGGCCAGATACCTCGACTAAGAATCAAGGAAATTGACCGTATTCTACAAAAAGAGTATGGGAAATCACTTGAGATATTGGACTTGGATTCCGAATCCGAGCGTTTAATCTGTGAGTATATGATGAAAGAGACCGGTTCAGAATTCGTTTTTGCAACTCATTATGGCAAAGCCAATCGACCCATGTATACTCAACCCAGTGCCGACGATCAGGACGTTACTGAAAGTTTCGATATGTTGTTCCGCGGCTTGGAAATGAATTCCGGTGCACAACGTGTCCATGATTACGATGTCTTAGTCCACAACATCCGCGAGAAAGGGTTGCAGCCAGAGAGCTTTGCTTCATATTTGGAGATTTTCCAATATGGTATGCCACCTCATGGAGGGTTCGCCATTGGAGCCGAACGACTGGTCTGCAAGATTCTTGGCTTACAGAACATTCGAGAAGCTGTTTTATTTCCTCGTGACAGATTCCGCTTGACCCCATAAATATTGAAGAAGACCATCTTGCTGGATGGTCTTTCTTTGCAGGAAAAATACTTTCGCATCACGAAATAAGAAACAGATAAAGGAGGGTGTTTTTGATGCAAAAAAGAACATTTGGGAAACTCGATTTTCATCCATCACTTTTGGGTTTTGGTGCAATGAGGTTGCCAACAACTGGACCGGACAAGGTTATTGATGAAGTCGCAGCTATTGAGATGATTCGTCATGCCATTGACTCAGGGGTCAATTATGTGGATACAGCATACAATTACCACAATAGCCAATCGGAGATTGTCGTAGGCAAGGCATTACAAGATGGATACCGAGAAAAAGTAAAACTAGCCACCAAGAATCCTTCTTATAAGCTGTTTGAAACGCACGAATGGCTTGAATTTTTGGATGAGCAACTAGCCAAACTGCAAACCAGCCACATCGATTTTTACTTGCAACATGCCTTAAACAAAGATCGATTCGAAACGTTTAAACGAATTGGAGCGTTTGAAGAAGCGCAAAAAGCAAAAGCTCTAGGAAAGATACGGTACTTTGGCTTTAGTTTTCATGACAGTTTGACGGTCTTCAAGGAAATAGTGGATGCATATCCATGGGATTTCTGCCAAATTCAATTAAATTACCTAGACACCGATTTCCAAGCTGGCTTAGAAGGGTTGCGTTACGCAGCAGCCAAAGGGATGGGTGTCATCGTCATGGAGCCGTTAAAAGGTGGGCGATTGGCAGCGAATTTACCTCAGGATATCCAGTCTATGTTAGACCAGCAATCTACACATCGTAGTCCGGTCGAATGGGCTTTACGCTGGGTTGCAGATCAACCGGAAGTATCGCTCTTGCTTTCTGGAATGAGTAACTTGGATCAAGTCGTCGACAATCTAAGGATCTGCAGTCAGAACGACATCACTAAATTGGGAATGAAACCTGAAGATCGCGCTTTTTTGGCACATGTGGCACAAACTTGGAAGGCGAAGATTAAGATTGATTGCACCGCGTGCCGATATTGTATGCCCTGTCCTCAAGGGGTCAATATTCCCGGGTGTTTCTCCCTTTACAATAACGCATCCATGTTCGATACTTGGAAATCTGCTGCGAAACAATACAAAGAGCAATTTATCGATAAGCAAATGGATGCTTCACTTTGTGTGGAGTGCGGTGCTTGTGAGAGTGTTTGTCCGCAACAATTATCCATTATCGAGACCCTAAAAGAATTGCACGCTGTGTTTGAAAGGATGATGTAGAATGGAATTCTCAAAGAAACCAGTGGGGGACTCTGTGGGTTTTGATGTAGAGGTTTATCATTTTGGAAGTCGCCCCGGAACCAAACTCATGGTCACGGCCGGAATCCATGGGGGAGAAGTTACCGGCATCCATGCTGCTCGGTGCCTCATTGATTATCTAATAGCACATGAAAAAGAGTTAGTTGGTGAAGTGAAAATCCTGCCCGTATGCAATCAGGGGGGGTATCGCCGCATGGAAAGAACCAATCCCTATGATGATCTTGATATGAATCGTATTTTTCCCGGGAAAAATACGATTCATATCAAGATCATCATAGGGATTGGTTCTTTCCATGCGGCGATACCCCCCCTGATTGCATACGGGCAGGATTTTCACTTCACCAACTAACTCTTTTTCATGTGCTATTAGATAATCAATGAGGCACCGAGCAGCATGGATGCCGGTAACTTCTCCCCCATGGATTCCGGCCGTGACCATGAGTTTGGTTCCGGGGCGACTTCCAAAATGATAAACCTCTACATCAAAACCCACAGAGTCCCCCACTGGTTTCTTTGAGAATTCCATTCTACATCATCCTTTCAAACACAGCGTGCAATTCTTTTAGGGTCTCGATAATGGATAATTGTTGCGGACAAACACTCTCACAAGCACCGCACTCCACACAAAGTGAAGCATCCATTTGCTTATCGATAAATTGCTCTTTGTATTGTTTCGCAGCAGATTTCCAAGTATCGAACATGGATGCGTTATTGTAAAGGGAGAAACACCCGGGAATATTGACCCCTTGAGGACAGGGCATACAATATCGGCACGCGGTGCAATCAATCTTAATCTTCGCCTTCCAAGTTTGTGCCACATGTGCCAAAAAAGCGCGATCTTCAGGTTTCATTCCCAATTTAGTGATGTCGTTCTGACTGCAGATCCTTAGATTGTCGACGACTTGATCCAAGTTACTCATTCCAGAAAGCAAGAGCGATACTTCCGGTTGATCTGCAACCCAGCGTAAAGCCCATTCGACCGGACTACGATGTGTAGATTGCTGGTCTAACATAGACTGGATATCCTGAGGTAAATTCGCTGCCAATCGCCCACCTTTTAACGGCTCCATGACGATGACACCCATCCCTTTGGCTGCTGCGTAACGCAACCCTTCTAAGCCAGCTTGGAAATCGGTGTCTAGGTAATTTAATTGAATTTGGCAGAAATCCCATGGATATGCATCCACTATTTCCTTGAAGACCGTCAAACTGTCATGAAAACTAAAGCCAAAGTACCGTATCTTTCCTAGAGCTTTTGCTTTTTGCGCTTCTTCAAACGCTCCAATTCGTTTAAACGTTTCGAATCGATCTTTGTTTAAGGCATGTTGCAAGTAAAAATCGATGTGGCTGGTTTGCAGTTTGGCTAGTTGCTCATCCAAAAATTCAAGCCATTCGTGCGTTTCAAACAGCTTATAAGAAGGATTCTTGGTGGCTAGTTTTACTTTTTCTCGGTATCCATCTTGTAATGCCTTGCCTACGACAATCTCCGATTGGCTATTGTGGTAATTGTATGCTGTATCCACATAATTGACCCCTGAGTCAATGGCATGACGAATCATCTCAATAGCTGCGACTTCATCAATAACCTTGTCCGGTCCAGTTGTTGGCAACCTCATTGCACCAAAACCCAAAAGTGATGGATGAAAATCGAGTTTCCCAAATGTTCTTTTTTGCATCAAAAACACCCTCCTTTATCTGTTTCTTATTTCGTGATGCGAAAGTATTTTTCCTGCAAAGAAAG
Organism: uncultured Bacillota bacterium; assembly: GCA_937897315.1. Taxonomy (GTDB): domain Bacteria; phylum Bacillota; class JAAYKD01; order JAAYKD01; family JAAYKD01; genus CALCNS01. The sequence continues at coordinate 2,858 of CALCNS010000260.1, read as the reverse complement.
ACCATCCAGCAAGATGGTCTTCTTCAATATTTATGGGGTCAAGCGGAATCTGTCACGAGGAAATAAAACAGCTTCTCGAATGTTCTGTAAGCCAAGAATCTTGCAGACCAGTCGTTCGGCTCCAATGGCGAACCCTCCATGAGGTGGCATACCATATTGGAAAATCTCCAAATATGAAGCAAAGCTCTCTGGCTGCAACCCTTTCTCGCGGATGTTGTGGACTAAGACATCGTAATCATGGACACGTTGTGCACCGGAATTCATTTCCAAGCCGCGGAACAACATATCGAAACTTTCAGTAACGTCCTGATCGTCGGCACTGGGTTGAGTATACATGGGTCGATTGGCTTTGCCATAATGAGTTGCAAAAACGAATTCTGAACCGGTCTCTTTCATCATATACTCACAGATTAAACGCTCGGATTCGGAATCCAAGTCCAATATCTCAAGTGATTTCCCATACTCTTTTTGTAGAATACGGTCAATTTCCTTGATTCTTAGTCGAGGTATCTGGCCTACTTTGGGTAACTGGGCTTGAAACATGGCCAGTTCCTTTGACATATACTCCTGTAAGTAGGCAAAAACATATTCAAGCAAACGCTCCTCTAAGGATAACACATCGTTCAACCCAGAGATAAAGCCCATCTCTAAATCTAAAGAAATAAACTCGCTCAGGTGTCTAGAGGTATTGTGAGGTTCTGCTCGGTAAACCGGGGCAACCTCAAATACTCTTTGTAATCCTGCACCCATGGCCATTTGCTTGTAGAACTGAGGGGATTGAGCCAAATACGCCGTCTGTTCAAAATACTTAATTTCGAACAGCTCACTGCCTCCTTCTGTTCCTGTAGCCACAATCTTTGGGGTATGGATCTCGGTGAATTTTTCCTGATGTAAGAAGTCCCGAAATGCTTTGATGACACCGTCTTGAATTTTAAAAATAGCCGCCGTCTTGGGGTGACGCAAACTTAAAACACGATGATCCAATACATGTTCCAAGCCCGCTCCAATTTCTTCTTGGTTGAGCTCAAAAGGTAAGTCTTTGTAAACCTTACCCAGAACAACAATCTCGCTAATTTGCAACTCCACTCCGAGGGCTTGTTGATTGGAAGCAGATACTGAACCATGGACTCTAACCGCTTGCTCTGGGGCAATGTCCTGAAGCCACTCGGGTTTTCCAGTGACCACTCCTTGTACCATTCCGGTCGTATCTTTGATTAAGAGAAACGCTAGTTTCCCCAATTTACGCACGCGGTGTAACCATCCTTCTACTGTGACTTCTTGATGCAAATATTTCGGCAGTTCCTCTATCCAAATTCGATTCATACACTCACTTCTTTCTTTCACTTCATCTTTTCTATTTTATAGCGAAAGCATTACTTTGGCAAGTATAATTAAAGGAAGTTACAAGCTTTCTATCGAAGTTTTATACGATAATATAAGTAAGGAATGAATACCATGAAATTTTGGAACAAAAAAACACTGCTTTATCTAATATTGGTTTTCGTTTTTCTTCTAACAGCCTGCAATCATACTAGTCCAAAACCAGATAACACTCCCTTACCCGTTCCCCCTCCGGAGCCGATTAGAAAAGAATTTCATTTTATTGCAGTAGGAGACAACTTGATTCATAGCCCTATTTACGAGCATGCAAAGAAAATGGGTGGGGATCATTACGATTTCAGCAGTTCTTATGCACCGGTGAAAGATGCGATTGCGGCTGCGGATATCGCCTTCTTAAATCAGGAAGTTACAGTTGCCGGCGAAGAATACATTATTAGTACCTATCCTCTTTTCAACGCACCCAAGGAGTTGGCGGTTGAGATGTCCAACATTGGCTTTGATATTGTCAATCAAGCGAGCAATCACTCCATGGATTCGGGTATGGGTGCATTGGTCGATTCCTGGAAACTATGGAAACAGCTGAATGTAGAGGTCGTGGGTTTCTATGAACAAGAAGCTGGAGCGGTCAGGATTCTTGAGCGGGATGGAATTCGTTTTGCATTTCTAGGGTATAATTATGGGCTCAACGGCTTTATTGTGGATGATTGGCAAGAGTATGGCATGACATTCTTGGAAGAAGAAGAAATCATTCTTGAAAATGTTCGTCATGCAAAGGATATCGCTGATTTCGTGATTGTATCTTTCCACTGGGGAGACGAAGGCGCAACGAGCGCAAATGAGCAGCAAGAACATTTAGCTCACTTGCTGGCGCAAGAGAATGTAGATGTCATCATTGGTCATCACCCTCATGTCATTCAGCCAGTAGAAATATTGAAGCGTGCCGATGGCAAGGAAATGCCGGTATTTTACTCGTTGGGAAACTTCATCTCGAATCAGTCTTCCGGTATTAACCTGTTAGGCGGTATGGCCTCTCTTTATTTTAATGTGGATGGTGATTCGCTTTTTGTGGATCGTGTTTCTATGGTTCCTTTGGTGACACACTATGAACCTCAATACAAAGCGACACGTGTTTTATTTTTAGATCGTTACACCGAAGAAGAAGCAGCAACACACGGGGTTCACTCCACTACCGAATACTTCTCTACTCCTTGGTTAAGATATGTTTTCGATGATATCATCAAAGAAGAGTTCAGAGGAAAAGCCCCAGATAACATTCCGAAAGAGGGTAATTAAGTGACAAAGAAAGCTCTAATTATTGATGGATATAGCTTGGCTTTTCGTGCCTTCTATGCTTTACCCTTAATGAGCAATGCGAAAGGAATTTATACCAACGCCGTATATGGATTTGCCACCATGGTTCAAAAGGCCATGGAGACCATCCAACCAGATTATGCTCTTGTTGCATTTGAAGATCGGAAGAGCGTCGTGTAGGGAAAGAGTGTAGATCTCGGTGGTCG
>CALCNS010000259.1 GCA_937897315.1 uncultured Bacillota bacterium | reverse complement strand
CCGTAATCCGTAAAACAGCGTTTTCAAGGAGCTGCTGTATGCTGGTGCTATTTTTTTGTCTCTGCCAGCCACTATATTGAGTTCCGATATATTGCAAACGCAAGTGAATCGTTCTCATAGCAAAGCGGTCCACGAGTCTAGCTTAGAGAAGCGAAAATACATCATAATCGCCATGAGGAGAGATAAAGAGATCACTCCCAAGTAATCCCGTACACCGCTCTTCAGTTCTTTCATTTTGGTTCTATTCTCTCCACCACGATAACATCTCGCTTCCATGGCCATCGCTAAGTCGTCAGCGCGACGAAAGGCACTGATAAATAATGGCACTAAAATCGGTAGCATGCTCTTACCCCGTGCAATTAACCCACCTTCTTCAAAATCTGCACCCCTTGCTGTCTGAGCTTTGATAATCTTGTCTGCTTCCTCAATGAGAGTTGGAACAAACCTCAATGCAATGGTCATCATCATAGCCAGTTCGTGAGCAGGTAGACCGATCTTTTTAAAGGGTTTTAGCAATGCTTCCAATCCATCCGTTAAATCAATCGGTGTCGTCGTCAGAGTCAAAAGTGAGGTGATACTAATCAACAAAATCAATCGTAACCCCATCATAACACCTCTGAGGATGCCCCCATTATAGACAGAGAAACGGGACCATTGCCATACCAAATCCCCTTCTTGAGTACTGAATGTATGCAAGATGAGGGTAAATCCAACAATCCATAAAATGGGCCGCAGCCCCCTAATGATGAATTTTAAAGGTATTTTCGAGCAAATGATAACAGAAATGGCAAATACAATCATCAAGCCATATGAAATGGGGCCTGCAGCCATAAAAAGGGCAATGACATATAGTAGTATCATAACAATCTTAAATCTGGCATCCATTTTATGAATCACTGAGTCCGCAGGATAATGTTGTCCAATGGTCACACCTTTCAGCATATTCATGGTCTAACCCTCCCGAGATACTCACAAATCACTTGATATGCTTCCTCAACTGTCATTGCATAGGGTGGTATATCCCAGCCTTTGTTTCGTAATGCCAACATTAAACTGGTCATTTGCGGAACATCTAGTCCCACTTCTTGCAATTCGGCACCACGGCTAAACACCTCTCTGGTACTTCCGGACATGAGTAATTTCCCGTTGGCTAACACTAGAATCTGATCCGCCAGTTTTGCTACATCTTCCATACTGTGAGAAACTAGAATGACTGTCTTCTTTGTCTCTCTTTGCCAAGCTTGAAGGCCAGCCAAAATTTCATCTCTTCCAGCAGGATCTAACCCCGCTGTTGGTTCGTCTAAGATTAAGTAATCTGGTTCCATAGCAATCACGGAAGCTATGGCTAAGCGTCTCATTTGACCTCCAGATAGCTCAAAAGGTGATCTACCTAGCATATCCTCAGTAAGCTGTGTAAACCCCATAGCCTTGCGTATCTGCAGATGAACTTCATCTATAGAACGTCCTTGCTTTTGTAAGCCAAAACTTAGCTCTTTCTCCACTGTCTCTTCGAAAAGCTGATGTTCCGGATATTGAAAAGCCATTCCTACTTTTCGACGTAAGAGTCTGCGATCAGAGTTTTTTTTGTACAGCTCAAAATCATCCATCAGAACACGGCCGCTAGAAGGTCTTTGTAAGCCGGCCATGACTTGGACTAGAGTTGATTTTCCCGAACCGGTATGCCCGATTACAGCAACGATTTGATTCGGTGTAATTTTGAGATTGATTTCCCTTAAAGCATCTGCAGAAAATGGTGTGCCTGGGCTATACGTTAGATGAACGTCTTCTAGCAAGATGGACATAATTGCTTCACCATCTCTTCCACATTCAGTACATCATCTGTATCGATTAAGCCTTTTGATTTTAACAAGGCAGCCAATTGCTTTATTTGTGGTATATCTAAACCCAGTGACTGCATCATTTCACGTTCACGGAACACTTCTTTCGGTGATCCCTTTGCAATAACACGACCAGAAGACAACAAATAAATCCTATCGGCCAGAACTGCTTCACTCATGTGATGAGTAATGAGAATCACAGCCATCCCTTCCGAGCGCAAGGTCTGAATGGCAGCCATAACTTCATGCCGACCTTGTGGATCGAGCATGGCTGTAGCCTCGTCCAGAACTACGACCCTCGGTCGCATAGCGACAATTCCGGCTATTGCTACTCGTTGTTTTTGACCACCAGATAGCAAATGTGGCGCGTGTGCACGAAACTCAGACATGCCAACCATGGCAAGGGCTTCCTCAACCCGCTCACGTATGATAGCGGGGGGAAGCCCTAAGTTTTCCGGACCAAACGCAACATCATCTTCGACAATCGTTGCAACTATTTGGTTGTCCGGGTTCTGGAAAACCATCCCCACACGTTGTCGGATACTCCAAAGAGCTTGGTCATCAACTGTGTCTAAACCATCGATTAAAACGGTTCCTTCGCTTGGAAGCAGTAGGGCGTTCAAATGTTTTGCCAGAGTGGATTTTCCCGAACCGTTAGCACCTAAGATGACAACGAATTCGCCCGGTCGGATGTCCATGTCTACAGATGTAAGGGCCTTAATCTCCTGACTATCTGGTCCTTGATACACGTGGCTCAAGTTCCTGATATCAATCAGTAGAGTTGGGCTAATCATTTTTTATTCCTTCTTTGCAGCTTCGGCGGCTTGACCCACCAATTGCAACAAAACCATGGGAGCCGCATCGCCTCTACGCGGTCCGAGTTTTAAAATGCGGGTATACCCACCCGGTCTCGTTTCATAACGCTTCGCAACATCGTCAAAGACTTTCTTAGCTACACTCTCTTTCGTGAGATAAGCCGAAGCCTGACGGCGAGCATGGAGATCTCCTCGTTTACCTAGAGTAATCATTTTCTCAGCTATGGAACGCACTTCTTTTGCACGGGTTTCCGTGGTTTCAATTTGTTCCGCTTCTAAGAAAGATGTTACTAGGTTACGGAGAAGGGCTTTCCGGTGTCCGGTATTACGTCCTAATTTACGATAGCCCATCGTTCTCCCTCCTTCGTCACTTTATTCTTCCTGTTTTCTGAGGGATAAACCAAGGACTTCAAGTTTTTGTATAACTTCTTCCAATGATTTTCTCCCTAAATTACGAACTTTCATCATTTCATCTTCTGTTTTGATGACTAACTCCGATACGTTATTAATCCCTGCTCTCTTCAAGCAGTTATAAGAACGAACCGATAAATCCAAGTCTTCAATCGTCATCCGTAGCTTGTCTTCTTTTTGTCGAGTTTCGCCGGTTTCCAAGACGACTACTTCTTCTTCCTCATTGTGAGTTTCTGTTAAAGAAACAAATAAACCCAGTAAGTCACAGATAATCTGCGCACCATTGCTTACCGCTTCTTGCGGTTTAATGCTGCCATCTGTCCATACTTCCAAGATTAATTTATCATAGTCCGTCACTTGGCCAACACGAGCATTCTCCACAAAGTAATTCACTCTTCGAATGGGAGAAAAGATGGAATCGACCCATATGGTACCGATGGTCGGGTCGTTCTTTTTGTTCCGCTCCGCTGGCACATATCCTCGGCCTCGCTCCGCAGTAATTTCAGCGAAGAAACGTCCGTCACTTTCCAATGTTGCCAGTTTGAGTTCCGGATTCAATACTTCTACATCCGCATCCAGTATCAGATCTCCAGCTGTGACTGCACCTTCACCGTGCTTTTCAATTCGCAAGGTTTTGGTTTCGTCGCTGTAAATCTTCAAGCGAATCTCTTTTAAATTCAGAACGAATTCCGTGACATCTTCTAAAACGCCAGGAATGGTTGTAAATTCATGTTCTACTCCTTGAATTCGAACAGAAGTGACAGCGGCTCCGTCGATACTTGAAAGGAGGATCCGACGAAGGGAGTTGCCTAGGGTATGTCCATAGCCCCGTTGCAGAGGCTCCACACAAAACTTTCCATAACGGTCGTCATTCGATAAGGAGACAACTTCAATTTTCGGGCGATCAATTTTCTCCAACATAGGCCAACCCTCCTACTTGATCCCGAATCATTAACGGGAATAATACTCGATGATGAGGTTTTCCGCCACCGGAACGTCAATTTCTTCACGAGTCGGTAAACGCAAAACGGTTCCACGCATCGCTTCAACATCCAGCTGTAACCAAGAAACCAATGCTTTGGTACCTAAAGTTTCGCTGAAGCCAACGAATTTGGGACTTGTTTTGCTCTTGCTACGAACCTCGATTACATCATTGGCTTTCAATAAATAGGAAGGAATATCAACATGTCGGCCATTGACATTGAAATGTCCGTGACGAACCAATTGACGAGCTTCCACTCGATTGCCTGCCAGACCCAGACGGAACACAACATTGTCCAAACGGGTTTCCAGCATTTGTAACAGGAGAGTTCCCGACATACCTTTTTTGCGTTTAGCAACAGCAAAATAGCGTCGGAATTGATTTTCTAATACGCCATAAATTCGGCGTGTTTTTTGTTTTTCACGTAAATGCAGACCATAATCCGAAACTTTACCACGGCGACCTTGACCATGTTGGCCCGGGATGGTCGCACGACGCTCTAAAGCGCACTTGCTGGTATAGCAACGTTCACTCTTTAAAAAGAGTTTAATTCCTTCACGGCGGCATAATCTGCATACGGGTCCGGTATATCTAGCCATAGAACTTTACCTCCTTCAGATTATACGCGACGCCGTTTGGGAGGACGGCATCCATTGTGGGGAACAGAAGTAACATCTTTAATCATGGATACATTGAGCCCGGAAGTCTGTAATTGTCGAATTGCTGCTTCACGACCAGAACCGGGACCTTTTACCATGACTTCTACTTCTTTCATACCATGTTCCATTGCAGCTTTTGCAGCCTTCTCTGCAGCTTGTTGTGCAGCAAAGGGTGTGCTTTTTTTAGAACCTTTAAATCCCATACCACCGGCAGTCGCCCAAGAAACGGCGTTACCGTTACGATCGGAGATTGTTACGATGGTATTGTTAAATGTAGATTGAATGTGCGCAACGCCGTACTCAATATTCTTACGTTCACGACGTTTGGTGCGAACAGCTTTTGCCTTAGCCATCTTTCGCTAATCCCTCCTTTAGGGTTTACCGCTTATTTCCTTTTACCGGAAGAGGTACGTTTCGGACCCTTACGGGTTCTTGCATTGGTTTTTGTACGTTGTCCTCGGACCGGTAGGCCGCGGCGATGTCTTACGCCACGGTAGCAACCAATGTCTACCAAGCGTTTAATATTAGCGGAAATCTCCCGCTTTAGATCTCCTTCAACCTTGTAATCATGGTCAAGGACTTCCCTTAATTTCGCAACATCACTTTCTGATAAATCACGAACACGAGTATCCGGATTGATTCCTGTTTGACTCAGAATCGTTCTGGATGTTGACAGACCAATGCCAAAGATATATGTTAAACCAATTTCAACACGTTTCTCTCTGGGTAGGTCAACACCGGCAATACGTGCCATATTTGTCGTACACCTCCACTGACTTGCTTACAGCAGCCAAGAGCTTACTGCTCTATGGTGCCTGTATTATCCTTGCGTTTGCTTATGCTTGGGATTTTCACAGATCACCATCACACGGCCATGGCGCTTAATGATCTTGCATTTCTCACACATCTTTTTGACAGACGGCCGAACCTTCATAGGTTTACCCTCCTTAGGTTTATGGTTACTTTAACCGATACATTATACGGCCTCGACTGAGATCGTACGGGGAAATTTCTAATTTTACCCGGTCACCGGTCAGGATACGGATAAAGTTTAATTTGAGTTTACCAGAAACATGGGCCATGACGACATGACCGTTGTCCAGTTCCACTCGAAACATTGCGTTGGGCAACGGCTCAATGACCTTGCCTTCTACTTCAATAACATCCTGTTTGTA
>CALCNS010000258.1 GCA_937897315.1 uncultured Bacillota bacterium | reverse complement strand
TTGCGCGCCGCACGCACAGAAAAGAAGGACAGGGTAGTGATTGTCTTTCAACCACATTTATACTCGAGAACCAGAAATTTTAGAGATGAGTTCGGACAATCCTTTAAGGATGCAGATTTCGTTGTATTGACCGATGTGTTTGCTTCCCGTGAGAAGCGTCCCGAGCAAGGAATCAGTGGTGCAACAGTAGTGGAAGCCATAGAGCAGTGGGATCCTTTGCGAAAGGTTTTGTATATACCGCAAAAAGAAGATCTACCCAGAATACTACCATTACATTTGCAAGCGAATGATTTAGTGCTCTTTGTGGGCGCCGGTGATATCAATTTATATGGCAAGTTGGTTTTAGAAAGTATGATGGCGAAAGGGTAAGTCATAAGGAAAGGGTTGGAACAGATTGAAACATATTGCAGTTTTGGTAGGGAGCTCTTCCGAAAGAGAAGTCTCCATGATGACAGCGAAAGGTATTATCGCTGCTTTGCTTTCAAGGGGATATAAAACAACTCAACTAGAAATCGATGCTCATCTACCGGGACAATTATTGTCTCTCAATGTAGATGCGGTTTTTATTGCTTCACATGGAAGATTTGGTGAAGATGGTACGATTCAAGGCCTTTTGGACATTATGGGCTTACCCTATGTCGGATCGGGAGTCATGGCCAGCTCGATTGCTATCAACAAAATCATGTCAAAGAAAATTTTTGAATTCGAAGGGATTCGTACACCAAAATGGTTGGCGGTGAACAAAAGAGAGTTGATGTCGAAAGTCCTAATCCATATCGATGAGGTTTTTGGTAATGAACAACGCTTAATTGTCAAACCTTCCTCACAAGGTTCAACCATTGGCTTGACTTTGGTCAAGGAGCATCATCGTCTTCAGGATGCATTGGAGAAAGCATTTCGGTTTGACGAAGATATTCTTGTAGAAGAAGCAATCATTGGTTCTGAACTAACCGTGCCAGTACTTGGGAATGATGAATTAACCGCATTACCTTGTGTGGAAATTGTTTCGTTAAATGAGTTATATGATTACGAAGCGAAGTATGCTGCCAATATGAGCCGGCATTTGATTCCACCACAAGTCAGTATAGGTGTCGCTCAACAAGCACAGGATATGGCCGTGAAAGCACATAAAGCCTTAGGTTGTCAGGGGATTTCTCGGTCCGACTTTATCGCCGATCGCGAAGGACAATGCTGGTTGCTTGAGGTGAATACATTACCGGGTATGACCAACACAAGTCTAGTACCGGATTCGGCAAAAGCATTTGGTTACTCGTATGCAGATCTTGTAGAAAAACTCATAGAATTAGCACTGCAAAAAAAAGGATAGCGTGGATCAGCAATAAAAGGGGAGTAGTTTATGAAAAAAATCAGCTTTCCCATCCTTCGTAAGTGGTTTCTTCTACTTACCCTATTTGTATTCCTCACGCTGATACTCCTATGGTTTCTTCCCGATTTTCGCATACAGACAGTTATGATCACAGGGAATAAGGAAGTCACGGAAGACGAGATTTTTTTATTGCTTAAGGAACCGGTCGGAAAACCGTTTCTGAAAATGTGGACAGAACCTCTTAAAGAACGATTGCTCTTACATCCTTGGATAAAACAAGCGGAAGTCTGCTTGCGGTTTCCTCGAACTATTGATATTAAAATAAGCGAGAGAGAAACATTAGTATATATGCCTTATTATGGCCGCTTCTTGGCAGTAGCTGAAGATGGAACCAGTTTGGAGTTAACATCCGAGTTGCAGAAGAACCAGCTACTTTTTTCAGGTATAGACTTGCCTTTTCTGGCCATTGGGGAGAAGATACCGAATCAAGAATTTCTGGAAGGATTGGATCAGTTAGTGGGACAAATGGACCCGTCGGTTCGTCAAATGATTAGTGAAATTCGCAGAGATACAGAGGGCTTCTTTTATTTGAATACAGCGGATGATTATCGAATTCGAGTAGATAGTACCATTACAAAACAACAGTTGATAGATATGAGGGCCATTGTTCTTTTTATGCGAGAACAAGGCACTCGAGGAATGGTTTTACTGCAGGAAGGAACTCCGGTCTTTATTCCTGCACCGTAAGAAAGAAGGATTTTTGCAAAGGGATACGAATTCAAATAGAATAAAAAGAGATCGTACCAAAACGAGCAAGATAAGGGGTGGAAAGATGCTGGAGATTCAATCAGAAATGCAGGAAATCACAAAAATCAAAGTCATCGGTGTGGGTGGTGGCGGTAGCAATGCAGTAGACCGCATGATTGCAGCAGGGTTAAAAGGTGTGGAGTTTATCGCTGTGAATACCGATGGCGTCGTCTTAGAACATTCTTTAGCCAATCAAAAACTGCAAATTGGATCCAAACTGACGCGCGGACAAGGCGCAGGCGGAAATCCGGAAGTAGGTCTAAAAGCTGCTGAAGAAAGCCGAGATGAAATAGCTCGTGTATTAAAAGGCGCAGATATGGTGTTTGTGACTGCCGGTATGGGTGGAGGTACTGGGACAGGTGCAGCCGCTGTTGTGGCAGAAATCGCCAAGAGTTTAGGTGCCTTAACAATATCTGTGGTAACCAAACCATTTCATTTTGAGGGGAAGCGTCGTTCCTCTCAAGCCGATGGTGGGGTTAGTAGACTGAGGGAGAAAGTAGATGCTCTCATTACCATTCCCAACGATCGTTTAATGCAAGTGATTGATAAGAAAACGACTTTGTTGGATGCGTTTAAAATGGTGGATGAGGTTCTGCGACAAGGAGTACAGGGGATTTCCGACCTTATTGTGGTTCCGGGCATTGTCAACTTGGATTTCGCCGATGTAAAATCCATTATGCAGGACTCCGGAACAGCAATTATGGGAATCGGCTACGGTCAGGGAGAAGGTCGAGCCGTACAAGCAGCGAAGATGGCTATTTCTAGTCCCTTGCTGGAAACTTCGATAGATGGTGCAAGGGGTGTGTTACTGAATATTGCTGGCGGCCCGGATTTGACGTTATTCGAAACCACAGAAGCGGCTGATATTATTACTCAAGCAGTGGATCCCGATGCTCAGATTATCTGGGGGACTTCCATCGATGAGAAATTAAAAGATCAAGTACGTTTAGCCGTCGTCGCTACGGGTTTTGATCAGAAAAATCGCTCACCCTATTTTGATCCCAACAAGAAACCAGAAATACATGATGATCGTCAAGTGAATTTGGCGTATCGTCAGGCACAAAGCAAACAGAATGCGGAGTTTTCTGTTCCTCCCTTCCTGCAAAAAAAATAAGAGGAAAGCTGCGCGTTTGGCGCAGCTTCAGACTGTCAAAAAAGTCCAGGTGAACGCGAGTTCAGCTGGGCTTTTAGT
>CALCNS010000257.1 GCA_937897315.1 uncultured Bacillota bacterium | reverse complement strand
TGCCATTCTCCCACCGGCATTCAACTTTGGTACTACTTGAAAAGCAATTTGTGTAGCAGACGTAATCTTACCTATACCGGAAGCATCCAGCAGTGCTCGAACCCCTGCAGATCTGCCTTTATTGATTTCCTCTATTCCATATTTAACCAAAATACGGTTCATGCCAATTAATGGCACCACATCCCCTACGGTACCCACAGCAGCAAATGGTAGTAAGTCTGACAAAATTTCAATCTTATCCAAGCACAAAGCCAACGCACGAATCAATTCAAAACTTACTCCTACACCTGCTAAAAATCGGAAAGGATACCCTTCGTTCTCGCAATGTGGATTCAACACAGCAAGGGCATCTGGTGTTTCGTCACCCGGTTGATGATGGTCGGTTAAAATCCAATCCACTTCGGCTGATTTTAACAAGTTCCCTTCTTCTTTCGCCGATATGCCACAATCCACCGTAATCAGAACCTGCATTCCCTGCTGGAGCAACTCCTTTAAAGCATCTCCATTGAGGCCGTATCCTTCATCAAATCGGTCGGGAATATAGGAAGTTACTTGTTGAAATCCTAAACTCCGTAATCCTTTTACCATGACTGCCGTTGAGGTCACTCCATCGGCATCATAATCCCCATAGACCACGATATGTTCTTGTCTTTGTAAGCTGAGAAGTAATCGATCTATGGCTTTTTGCATATCTCGAAATAAGAAAGGATCTGGCAAATATTGAATGCTTGGTTCGAGAAATTGTCTTATTTCATTCGAATCTGCTACCCCACGCGAGCGTAATACTGCAACCGTATATGGAGAAAGTGCCATCTTCAATGCCGCTTCTCGATCGGCTACATTGGGGTAGGTTTTTACATACCATAATTTCTGAGTCATTGTTCCTCCTAAAACCCTGCCCCTCGTCCTTGATATCGTGAATAGAATTCATCTCGAAGTGCAAGAAGACGATTCTCCCGTATCGCATGTCGAATTTCCTCCATCCAATGCACTAAGAACCATAGGTTATGTTGGGTAATCAATCTTGGACCCAGCATTTCTTCCGCTTTGAATAGATGCCTAAGGTATGCTTTACTGTAATTTTGGCAGGTTGGACATTGGCAATTGGGATCTAACGGCGTGAAGTCTCTTGCGTATTTGGCATTTCGTAGAGTGACTCTTCCCAAGCTGGTCATTGCAGTGCCATTACGTGCGATCCGAGTAGGCAAAACACAGTCAAACATATCCACACCACGTAATGCACCTTCTATTAGGCAGTCAGGAGAGCCCACTCCCATGAGATACCTTGGACGGTCTTTCGGTAAAACAGGTATGGTTTCTTCTAAAACAGAGTACATGATGTCCTTTGGCTCCCCGACACTGAGACCACCAATTCCATAACCCTTAAAGTCCATACTCAAGAGTTGTGATGCGCTAAGCCTTCTTAGGTCCGGGAATACCCCACCTTGAACGATTCCAAAAAGAGTCTGTTCGTCGGGTCTCCGAT
>CALCNS010000256.1 GCA_937897315.1 uncultured Bacillota bacterium | reverse complement strand
GCGAACAAGTCCGGAGTTTTTTTCCAGGACTAGGCCACTGAACCAACCCATAAGAGCAACAACAACTAAGGTAAAGGGTGCCCAGCTGGTCCATCCTCCGAGAACATCAAAAATGGCCATTCCCAAACCACCGGCGATAGCGGCTTTTCGTTTACCTAAATTCATAGCAGCAACAAATAATGGAACATTTCCTAAATGTATCAGTCCTCCATTGGCCGCTATGGGTAAGCGGATGTTGATAAACATCGTGAACACCAGGACAAGAGCGATAAATAATGCAGTAATGACCCAATCATAGACGGAAACAGATGCGCGTGGATTCGTATTTGTTTTCATAACATACCTCACCTCTTTTTGTCTGATTGTAACATAATACTTGTTACCGCGTGCTGAGGGAATTGGAAAGTTTTAGTCACTGATAGGAGAGGGAGAACGTTATTGACAAGGTTCTGGAATATTTCGAACTAAACAAGCAGCGTGCTGTAGGGTGTGGGATAAGTAACTCATTCTGCCAAGCCAATCCCCGGTTTGCAGGAAAAAACCTGAGGGTCGTGCGTTACATTCCAATAATCTAATATTTTGCTGAGAATCAAGGATGAAGTCTACGGAAAATTCAGAAGCATAATAAGGAGATTGATTAAAGAATCGAGATAAGTAATCGGTGAGATGCTGAACATTTTGTTCGAACCGTTCGACTTCTTCTATTTCTAATGAGAAGGGAGGGGTCTGGTAAAGGTAGTTTTTTTCACGTCCTGCACTGATGAAGGGCAGATTTTGAGCACTGTTTACCCTCAGTACATGTGTCGTACGATACCACGTGTTCTTCACTCGTTGCATTAAGCAACGATGCTCGACAAACCGACTGCTTGTTGGTGTTCTTTGTATTCCCTCCTGCATAATATACTCGTGGTTTTTTGTAGCTCTGTCTAAAGTCGATAACAACATGGTTAAGCTCCCGGATTGGGTTTCCAAGATTCCATTGCTATCACTAAGTATCCATTGATAAGAGCCAAGATCCTGTTGAATACGGATCAGTCCCCGGGATTCAAAGCCATCGATTGGCTTTAAAAAAACAGTCTCAAACTGCTGAAGAAAATAGGGTAAACGACTCGATTGCCATGGTTCCGTATATGGTAAAAAAGAAGCAACTTCACTCTTTTGCAGAGCCATATGAAAGAGCAATTTGTTTCCTACCAACTCGGCAAAAGCATTATTGTTCAAATTCGCGATCCCAAGCTTCTCAAAATGCTCCACCAAGCGAAAACGTTCTTGGCTTTCTGTTGTATCGGAGGAAACCCCACGCACGTATAACACATTAGGAAAGGGGAAAGTCTCGAACACCCATTCTTGACAACGATTCAGGGTATAACCCTGAATCAAGCTATTCTCTAAATCCACTCTATGGGGCATAAAAACAATGACTTTCAATCCATAATTCGGTGCTAACCGTGCCAATTGCTGGAAATGATGCCCTTCCAACCCAAAATTCGGAGTCTTATCCGAAACGGCTTGCCCATTATAAAAAATACCAAGAGTCGGTATATTATTCGTATCCATTTGAATCACCCACACCATCATTTCCCTGTTTCTCCAATAGATTCCTCCCTGTGGATTACTTAAAAAAAATGCATGATTTGTTCAATATTTAGCAATAAATCTGTGTTATAATGATAAAAGAAAAAGGAGGAATGGTTATGGCAGAATGGAAAGAAATCGAGTCAAAAGAGTTGGAAAGTCCCCCTCTCATTGTTGAGGAAGTAGAAGAGATTCTTTCTGAACCCGCCGAAAGCACTCATCCCAAAGAGGTTAGGGGGCCTTCTCGACCATTTTCTTTTAGTGTGAAACAGGGTATTGCTGTTCTGTTGATTTGCTCATTATTGTCAGGGATGGCAGGTGCAGGTGTAGTTTATTATGGATTGTTCCTAGCTAGAACGAAACAGGTAACATCTTCGGAGTTCATCCCACAGTCTTCGCAAGCACTACTGTTAAAAGATCATGAAATATGGCTGGAATCGGAGAGCAATACGATTGCAGTAGTGAATAAATCCATTGGAAGTGTTGTTCAAGTATTGGTTAGTAAAACGCAGGATTTTGATTTGGGTGGCTTAGCTGGACTTTTGTTTCCTAACCAAGGACAAGAAAAGCCGGAGATTCAGGGAAATGGTACCGGCTTTGTTTTCCGTTCCGATGGATTAATTTTGACAAATTATCATGTCATAGAAGGCATGGATGCGATTCAAGTGATATTACAAAATGGTAAATCATTTGAGGCATCCGTCATGGGAAGCGATAAGTTCAACGACATAGCAGTTTTGAAAATTGATGCAGCAAACGAAACTTTGCTACCATTACCTTTAGCAGATAGCTCACAGTTACAAGTTGGACAAAAAGCGATTGCCATCGGTTGTCCTTTGGCATCTAGCAACTCTGAGCTGGGACTAAATCGTTCTCCTACCGTTTCTGAAGGAATCATCAGTGCACTTGATCGATCTTATCCCATCACCGCCAGTAATGGAAATGAGTACACCATAGAGAACCTCATTCAAACCAGTGCA
>CALCNS010000255.1 GCA_937897315.1 uncultured Bacillota bacterium | reverse complement strand
CAAGGGAGGTGTTTTTAGGTCTCCCATTCATCGAGTGGATCCCGGGTAGCACTGTGCAAGTGGGATCCGATTGGTTCGAGGTAGAAAAAAGCACCGTGCCCGCAGGTGCCTTGTGGCGCTTGCGTCCGGTGACTACGATTCGGAGGATGAGGCAACTGCTGGAAGAGCAGAACCGACTTTTACAAGAGGCGAATGCCGGGTGGCAGCGAATGCTTCAGCGTAGGCAGGAATGGATTGCGTGGAAAGCTCGACAAAAGGTTTTACAGGAGTTGCACGACGTTTTAGGTCATACGGTCGTTTTAGCTTTATCGACAGCAGAGGTGGCCTTGCTACAAGACACGACCTTTTCGGAAGCGCTAAGCAAAGTGAAAGAGCTTTTAATCCAAGGCAGAACAGACTGGCAATCTTCCTTGCAGATAGAAAACAAACAGGATCAAACTAGCTTACAAATGGCGTTACATAGTATTCGAAACGGAGCCGCTCACAGTGGCATTGCTGTAGACTTGTTGGTTCAGGGCGACCCCTATGAGTTGAGATCAGAGGAAACCCGTCTTTTATACAGGTTGTTACAAGAGGCGTTGACAAACGCTATTAAGCATAGCAAGGCAACAAGGATGGATGTGGTTCTACGTTATTTACCTCGTCAGGTGCAACTCATCATCTTGGATAACGGTCAGGGTTGTGAAAACCTGCAAAAAGGTCACGGATTGCTAGGAATGGAAGAGCGTGTATCTGCTTTGGGCGGAACGGTGAAGTTCACCTATGGCCCAGGGGAAGGGTTCCGAATAGACACCTTACTAAAACGGAGGGTTGAATCATGCGATACACCCTAATGAGTCCTTGGTTTCTACCGCAATTACTATTTTGGTTAACTGCAGCGCTTACATTTCTTAGGTTCGGCATGCTGCAGTTTGATCTTTCCCTGCACAGGTCTGTGGCAGTATGGCCTTGGCTGTTAGCTTGTTTTGCATCCGGGGGGCAGTTTTTGCTCGTGATTGCACCGACGACCACTACTGCGAAGTATCTATCTGTTTCTGTAACCGTGATTTGGTGGGGTGCGATTCTGGGGTGGTTATGGCAGTGGAGGCAAACAAGTAAAGGAAAGTCGTCTCGGTTGAAGGTCACTGATGTTTCCCCATTGTTACTAGATCCCTTGCTTATGTTGAATGCTTCGGGGATAGTGGTGTATTCAAATATGCCTTTGGAATGGGAGCAGGCAGTGCTACCTCTTCGAAAATCAGAGAAAGAGTGGCTAGTGGGGGAGCAGACCTTTATCCTGCGCGAATTGCCATTGCAGCAAAAGGGGATTCCGTTAGGGTGTCTCATCGTCTTGCAGGACATCAGCCACGAGAAAGCTTTGTTTCAGGAGTGGACTCTTAAGTCGACAGAGTTGCAAGCCATTCAACAACAATTGCAAGAGGCAATTCGAGCAGATGAAGCCTTGTTATTGGCGGAACAACAAAGACTATTGGCGGAGCAATTGCAAATGGAAATACAAAAAAAACTAGACGAGTTGCTTTTACTCAGTGATACCGACATGTTGAACCAAGCCAACGATGGTCAAAATGAAACTCTGCAGACCCTTGCCCATGGCTTGCGTGAATTGTTGCAGCAAATTCGTCGTCTAGTACACGGAGGGATGAGTCATGACGCATATTCTAATAGCCGATGATCAGAGTCTGTTCTTAGATTTGTTGGCCACGTTGCTGGGAAGTCGCTCTGATTTTAGGGTCATCGCCCGAGCCTGCAATGGTGAAGAAGCCGTTCGACTCGCTTCGAAGCATCTTCCCGATCTTTGCTTGCTCGATATTCAAATGCCCGGTAGCAGTGGTTTGCTTGCCCTGAAGAAGCTAAAAGCCACCTTCCCCGAAATGAAAGTGGTGATGCTAACCACATTTGGCGATTACGAAAAAATCCAGGAAGCGGTTGCTTTGCATGCCGATGGTTATTTGTTAAAAGATATGACACCGGCTGCTCTTATTTTGGCTATCGAGAGTTGCATGGCCGGATTGGTTTGTATGCATCCTTCGATACTGCATACCCTCGAGCAAGCTGTGACATCTCCACCCTATATGCCAACAGACTTGAACTTAGAATTTGACGAAATCGATTTGGAAATCATTCGTTGCATTGGCATTGGTTATGCCAATCGCCTGATCGCCGAGCATTTGAATTATTCTGAAGGAACGATTCGTAACCGCATCTCAGCCATCCTTGCCTCCACCGGCTTACAAGATCGTACCCAAATCGCGCTTTTCGCACTTCGTAACCATCTTGTATAAAAATCTTCCATGACGCCATACAAAGACGACCCCGAGTAAGCACTCGAGGTCGTTTCTCTATATTTGCTTCAATGCCTGGTCAAACTCCTCCAAAATATCGTCAATGGTCTCCAAGCCCACCGAAAAACGCAATTGCCCTGTGGAAATGCCCACCTGTTTTAACATTTCCGGCGAGTAAGCCCGATGCGAAGTCTTGGCCGGGTAGGAGATGGTGGTCGAGACCCCTGCCAAACTGGGTACCAATTTTATAGTGGGGCATGCTTTTATAAACGCGCTTGCTGCCTTTTCGCCACCGGCAATGTCGGCCGAGAGCATGCCACCAAAGCGATTCTCCAAGAAGAACTGCTTGGCCCTTTCGTGATACGGCGAAGAAGCTAAGCCCGGGTAATACACCCGTTCAATTTTCTGGTGTTTCTCAAAAAACTCCGCCACTTTTTGTGCGTTTCGACAGTGGCGCTCCATACGCAAATCCAAGGTGCGCAAACTTCGTGTCAGCATCCAGGCATCGAATAATCGAACCATATAACGTAAAGTAGCGACGCAGATGGCCCATGGTTTCCGCGTTGGCTGTAAGAGCCCCTCCCAAAATATCACTATGCCCACCCAAATACTTGGTCGCACTGTATACCGCCACATCCACCCCCAGTTTTAAAATCTGCGCGACCGCCGGCGTGGCAAAGGTATTATCGACGATGAGCTTGCATCCATGCGCATGAGCTACCTGTGCAAGGTGTGGCAAATCTTCTACCACCATGAGCGGGTTGGAAATGGTCTCCGTGTAAATGACCTTGGTGTTGGGTCGAATCAGCGCTTTGACATCTTCCTTTTCGAAATCAGCCAAGGTGATTTCAATACCAAACCGCGGTAGTTCGTTTTTAAAAAAATCATACACGCCACCATACAGCACATTGGACGACAAAACATGGTCACCACACTGCACATGAGCCAAAATCGAGGTAATAATCGCTGCCATACCCGAAGAGAATACAAGAGCTCCGGCACAATCTTCTGCCTCCGCCAGCACCT
>CALCNS010000254.1 GCA_937897315.1 uncultured Bacillota bacterium | reverse complement strand
GTATCACCCATATACAGCTTTTTTTCTTTCCGCGCGACCATGTAGCGTTTGTCGCCGTTTTGTCTGGCCATCTCATGCAATAATGGAAAGGACTTCGACTCCGGTCCGAGCAGATAATCGTACGACGGTGCCACTTTCAATAGGTCGCGAGCGCAGGCCATGGTTAACTCCGGATCTCCCAATATCACAAAAGCGGCAATCATCCACTGCTCGTTTAGTGGGCATAAAGGCAAATCACGTTTTAAACCGGCTACTTCTATGGTGTAGTGCATAGGAATCACGCCTTTACAAAATACTCTTTGCCCACTCCGCAAATGGGGCATTTATAATCCTCGGGCAGCTCTTCAAACGGTGTTGCACCATCGTATTCATAATGGCAAACCGTACAAACCCATTTTTCAGCAACTTTCGGTGGGCTTTTTTGGGTTAACGATTGACCACTTTTCAGAATACGATAGTCGGTATATGTCATAGGAGCGACATCGCTAAGGATGCTTGCTTCCGTGACATCGAACAAAAAGAGAGAATGCGTGCCGGCATCAACGGTTTCATAGACGCTTCCGGCATACATGGCGCAAATACCTTTATCAAGAATGGGACGCCCATTGCTACAGAGTGGGTGGGGATAGTTCAAAAACTTCTCAACCTGATACCCGCTTTGCATGCCAAAATGCTTAAAGACATCCATTCCAGCACTCTGATCTAGGACCGAGACAGAAAGCTGCTTGGTTTCCATGATCAATTTATGAGTAAAAGATGTTTTGTTCATCGCGACGACACAGCGAATGGGTTCATTGGTTATTTGCATCACTGTGTTATTAATACAAGCATTTTCCCTTCCGTTTGCTTCGGCTCCTACCAAAAATAAACCATAGGTAATCTTAAACAAAGACGAAGGATCTACCATTTTACACACCTCTTTACATATAATCAAAGATAGATAAGAGTTCTCTTTCTTGTTCATAATTCCTTTATTGTGAAAATAGTCCTTATCAAGAATTCTTCTCATTATATATTTTGATTGCAGGATTCATCTGCGGCTTGTCGAAATATTTGGAAACAATTGATATGTGACAGGAGAAGGATATGGAAGGACTTGTTTTCAATATACGACGATATAGTGTACAAGATGGTCCGGGGATTCGCACCACGATTTTTCTAAAAGGATGCCCCTTACGTTGCCTTTGGTGTCATAACCCGGAGAGTCAGGGATATCTGCCCGAGATCTTCATCCAAACCGAGTTGTGCATCCACTGTGGACAATGTCGAGTAGTTTGCCCCCAGGAGTTGGGCGAGAGTGATTCGTGTTTGGCTTGTGGCGCGTGTGTAGATCATTGCCCCGCGGAAGCACGTGTTTGGGTAGGAGAACCAAAAAGCATAGATCAACTCATGGAAATCCTAAAGAAGGACATTTTGTTCTATGATGAGTCCGGGGGAGGAGTCACGTTTTCCGGTGGGGAGCCACTCCTTCAGTCCGAGTTTCTCCTAGCTTTATTGCAGGAATGCGGTAAAGAGTTCATACATCGCGCTGTTGATACGAGCGGATACGCACCTCTTGAGGTCGTTCAACGAATTGCCCCTCATACTGATTTGTTTCTTTATGATATCAAGCATATGTTAGAGGAGCAGCACCTTACTTATACTGGTGTGGGAGTGAGTCTGATTTTAACGAACCTCACCTGGCTCATGGATCAAGGATATCGTGGGATCGTCCGCATGCCATACATTCCAGGTATCAACGATGGTCTCGATCATCTCAAAGCACTTGCAGAATTCATGAGCGGGTTTCCAAAGCCCTGGCCCATCCAATTGTTACCGTATCATACGATGCAAAAAAGCAAGTATGAGAAAATGGGTAGAACGTACTTATAGATCGGAAGAGCGTCGTGTAGGGAAAGAGTGTAGAT
>CALCNS010000253.1 GCA_937897315.1 uncultured Bacillota bacterium | reverse complement strand
TCCGAAACGTGACTGGAGTTCAGACGTGTGCTCTTCCGATCTAAATCTCCATGGTCGGAGTCATCATCGTCATGGCCATGGCTTTGGCAGTCTCTGCGTTTATTTACACCATTTATCGTACCTGTTATCGTGGTGTATTATATAGCCACAACTTCAATGTCTCGGTAGCGATGATGACAGTGATCTCCGCCATGATTGTGGCGACAATCTCTTCCAATGTGATTCTTTCTCTTGGTATGGTGGGTGCCTTATCGATTGTGCGGTTCCGAACAGCAATCAAAGATCCGATTGACTTAATTTTTCTCTTTTGGGCGGTAGCAGCAGGCATAGCCGTTGGAGCAAGGATTTACTGGGTGGTATTGTTTGGCAATCTGATTGTCGGGTTAACGTTTTGGATCATGACCAAACTGAAACCAAAAAAGCTGGTTTATTTGCTAGTCATCAGTTACCGAAACGAGGCAACACCGCAGATTCAGGAAACGTTAAGTAAAATGAACTATATCGTACGTTCTAAAATTACGAAAAAAGATACAACGGAAATGACCCTAGAGTTATATTTACGGGATCAGAATGTTCAGATTACCGAGCGGTTGGCTGCTATAGAAAATGTGCTGAATGTTTCGTTGATTTCCTACAACGGTGATTTTGCGCAGTAGGACAATTTCTAGGAGGATTTATGGACATTAAAATCATTCAAAAGAGCGATACGAAGGTATCGGGTTGGAGCGGAGGGATCACACGGGAATGGTTGATTTGGCCTCCGATCGCAGAGTATACACAACGTAATTTTCAATGCCGCATCAGTACCGCACAAGTGGATTTACCTGAATCCGTGTTTACTCCTTTACCGGATGTTCACCGGTTCATTGCCCCACTCAACGGAGAGTTGACGCTCATTCACAATGGACATATTCATTTGCATTTACAACCTTTACAGGTGCACGAATTCCCCGGGGACTGGCAAACCTTGAGCCGAGGGCAAGCAGAAGATTTAAACCTCATGCTAAAAGGGATTCAAGGTGCGATGACCTATATGACAAGTCCGGAAGGGATTTCATTAGATTTAGGTCAGAGTTTCCAACTGGAAGCTTGGTATTTTCTGAAAGAAGCAACCTTAACCATAGGCGATCATGTTGTGCATGTGAATGAAGGAGAGATGGTCCTCATTCACTCCATGCAGGATAAAGAGTTCGCGATGGCCAAGGTGGTCTGTGATCGATGGTTTCGAATGCAAGCCAATATTTTTTAGATATACGAAGGAATTTTTAAGAGTCACCGCCAATTAAGTAGAAAGCAAATGTAAAGGAGTGACTGGAGTGGATATATTAAAAGAGGTCAATCAACATTTCGATGATATGGTGAAACATCGTCGCCATATACATACCCATCCGGAGTTGACCGGGAAAGAAGACCAAACGGTCGCATATGTGTTAGAGCACCTGAAAGCATTGGAAATTCCCACCATTGAAGTTCCCAATGGTGGTGTTCTCGGATTTATTAAGGGACGGACTCCCGGTAAACGCGTTGTCCTACGGGCTGATATCGATGCACTACCGGTTCAAGAACCATCCATGAACCTGAAAGGCCCCAGAGTATGCATCAGTGAGAATCCCGGGGTTATGCATGCTTGCGGACATGATGCCCACACAGCTATGCTTTTGGGAGCAGCGAAGATTCTTTCTGAGCATAAAGAAGCGATCAATGGAGAGGTCATGCTGGTTTTCGAACGTGGAGAAGAAGGTGGGGGAAACTTGCGCTTCATCATGGAGTATTTGGAAGCGCATCATATTACTTTCGATGGTGCTTGGGCATTGCATGTCTTTCAGGATATGCCGACTGGTATGTTAGGAATACGTCCGGGTGGCGTTATGGCGGGGGCGATTGCCTTGCGTTATAAGATTACCGGACGGGGAGGACATGGTTCTAGACCGGATCTGTCTATAAATCCCATCGACTGTATGTTGGCTATGTTGGACGAAATTTATAAAGCACCCATGAAATTCACTCATCCTTTTGAACCGGTCACCTTTTCTATTACGAAAATTCAGTCCGGTCATGTCCATAACGTGATTCCGGATGTCGCAGAATTTGCAGGAAGTATTCGTTTCTTCCACCCAGAAAAAACCGCGAAACCATTGGTTGCCTATCTACATGAAATGACAGCGACCATCGCTAAGTTGTATCACTGTGAAGTGGAATATACCATTAAGGTAGGCCGCCCCACAATTAATGACCAAACGGCGACACAAATCGCCCGAGAAGCAGTAATCAAAGTTTTGGGAGCAGAATGGGTTACCGAGGGAGAACCTGCGATGGGTTCCGAAAGCTTCCCGGCTTTTGCCTACTATGCACCATCTTTCTATGGCAAACTGGGAATAACCAATCCCGATGTGGGGAGCGGAGCAGAAATCCACAATCAGTACTTTGATATTGATGAAAAAGCAATGATTCACGGGGCCGCTGCTACCATCGCTTTTGCTTTGGAGTTTCTGAATTATGAAACCGCCATTCCTTTTAAACCATATCCATATAGCGTAGCAGAATACTACGCCGGAAAATAACAACTTCATTTGAAAGGGGATCCTCATGG
Organism: uncultured Bacillota bacterium; assembly: GCA_937897315.1. Taxonomy (GTDB): domain Bacteria; phylum Bacillota; class JAAYKD01; order JAAYKD01; family JAAYKD01; genus CALCNS01. The sequence goes on along the minus strand of CALCNS010000253.1, from coordinate 10,606 downwards.
ACAAAGACATCTTATTAAAACAGTTCAAGGAGTATCAAAATCGCATGGCCGCATTTCGTTTTGCGATGTTTCACATCAGTTGGGATGCATCCACTGCTGCACCTCCGATGTCGGCTTCCTACCGCAATCGTATGTTGGGTATTTTAGCTAGTGATAATATGGCTCTGCAACGAGACCCGGCTAACATCGATATGTTAGAGAAAATCAGCCAAATGGATGAGATTGATGCACTCGATAAAGTTGCTGCAAGCAAATTTTTAAAGGCAATTCGCAAGTTTGAAAAAGTGCCAAAAGAAGAAATGGTTGCACGTCAGCAAGACACGGCGAAAGCTCAAAAAGTGTGGGAAGAAGCCAAGAAAAAGAATGATTTTGCGATGTTCGCACCCTATTTAGCCAAAAATATAGAACATAACAAGAAGTCGGCTGAATACCGTGGGTTTGTGGATCATCCTTACAATACCTTACTGGACGATTACGAAGAAGGTATGACCATAGAGCGCTATGATCAATTCTTTGGCACTCTGCGAAGTGATTTGGTACCGTTCACAAAAAAAGTTCACAGTGAAGGTCGCAAGATTGACGACAGTGCGCTTTATCAATTTTTCCCCAAGTCCGATCAACGCAAGTTCTTAGAATACTTGGCTGGGGCTTTGCGATACGATCTAAAACGCGGAATGATTAGTGAGTCGGCACATCCATTTACCAGTGGAGCTTCCTTAAATGATGTTCGTGTGACGGCCCGTTATTTAGAAAATTACCTACCCGCTTCGATTTTCCTTGGTATGCACGAAATGGGACATGCCATTCATTCTCAACAAGGGGATCCGGCTCAAGAAGGTAAGAACATTGGCGGAGCAGGTATGGGTATAGGGGAGAGCCAATCACGCTTCTATGAGAATTATATAGGCCGTAGCAGAGCATTTTGGCAAAGACATTTCTATAAGTTGCAGAACATTTTCCCGCAACAATTAGCTGGCTTTGACCCGGATTCTTTCTACCGCATGGCAAACCGCAGCAAACCCGGTCTCATTCGCTTGGATGCTGATGAACTGACATATTCCAGCCATATCATGGTACGTTATGAGTTGGAACGAGAGATTATGTCCGGCGATATCGATATTAACAAGTTGCCGGAAATGTGGAACGATAAGATTGAGTCGTATTTGGGTGTGAGACCGCAAACGGATACAGAAGGAATTTTACAGGATACCCATTGGGCTAACGGATCTTTTGGATATTTCCCCACCTATGCACTGGGAACGGCTTATGGTGCACAATTCTACTACGCTCTTTGTAAAGACATTGACGTGGAACGAGAAATCGCCAACGATCGCATGGAAGTGATCAACGCCTGGCTGAAAGACAAAATTCACCGGCATGGCGGATTGCTCACTCCAGAGGAACTTATGGTGCAAGCCACCGGTTCTTCTTTTGATCCGCAACATTATGTGCGCTTCCTCAAAGAAAAGTATACGGAAATCTATTTTTAGTCTCTGCTACTATTATTTTCAAATAAACTATTGACAAGCATCACATTGCTAGCTATAATCATCACAAACCATTGAACAAGACGAGTAAACAAAAATGTTTGTTTCCAGAGAGCCGCCGTTGCTGGGAGTGCGGTAACAACCCTTTTGTCGAATGGACTTGTGAGGGCAGTCAGAAATCGTAGAGTTGATTTTTTACGAGAGTAGGCACTGACGGCAACTTCCTCCGTTATCTAGGGGAGCGCATATGATGGTATGCGATAAAGTGGGCAACGTCATAGTTGTCAAATTGGGTGGTACCGCAGAAGCTTTTTAAGCCTTTGTCCCTTCATAGGGGATGAAGGCTTTTTTTATACCCTGCGAGCCATACCTCAACAAAAAAAGAAAGGATTGTTTCATGCCATCGAATGAAATCGGGTGAAAGCCATGAGTGAAACAAACAACGTCAGAGCAGGATTTTTCGGAGAGTTCGGAGGTCAATTTGTTCCCCCTATTTTGGTTGAGACGGTTCAAGAAGTTGCTAGAGCATATGAAGAAGCCAAGAAAGACCCTGCTTTTCAACATGAGTTTCGACGACTCTGCTTGGAATATGCAGGTCGTCCATCGTTGTTGTATCATGCCAGAAGATTAAGTGAACATTTAGGTGGAGCGAAAATCTATTTAAAGCGCGAAGATTTAAATCATACCGGAGCACACAAAATCAATAACGTACTTGGGCAAGCACTGCTGGCAAAACGCATGGGCAAGAAAAGACTCATAGCAGAAACCGGTGCCGGCCAACACGGGGTAGCAACGGCTACCGCTGCTGCACTGATGGACATGGAGTGTGAAATCTATCAGGGTTACGAAGACACGCAAAGACAAGCATTAAATGTCTTTCGCATGGAGTTACTGGGAGCCAAAGTACACGCAGTAAAGGAAGGGACTCAAACATTGAAAGATGCTGTCGATGCCGCGCTCATGGCGTGGGTGGAAAGACACGTTGATACCTATTACTTATTAGGATCTGCAGTGGGTCCCCATCCGTTTCCGGAAATGGTTCGTGATTTTCAATCGATTATTGGCCGAGAAGCCAAGGAGCAAATCTTAGCTGTAGAAGGTCGCCTACCCAATGCAGTCATTGCTTGTGTAGGTGGCGGTAGTAATGCGATTGGTGCATTTTATGAGTTTATACCGCATCGTGATGTGGCACTCATTGGTTGTGAAGCAGCTGGACGGGGCATACATACGCCGGATCATGCGGCTACCTTAACACTAGGGAAGCCGGCTACCTTCCATGGTATGCATACTTATTTCAATCTCGATGAGAAAGGGGAAATGGCTCCGGTTTATTCCATATCTCCGGGATTAGATTATCCCGGTGTAGGTCCTGAGCATGCTCACTTGCGTGACAGTGGACGGGGTACCTATGTAGCAATAACCGATGATGAAGCAGTCGAAGCCTTCACATTGCTATCGCGCACTGAGGGAATTATCCCCGCCATAGAAAGCAGTCACGCTGTGGCACAGGCCATGAAAATGGCACCTACTATGGGTAAAGATCAAATTCTGCTCATCAATCTGTCGGGTCGCGGCGATAAAGATGTTGCTGCCATTGCCCGCTACACCCAACAACTCCACCTCACCGAATAAAACACGGTATTATAAAATATACCACCAAGGGGATAGCCCCCCCTGGTGGTATATTTTTAAGTTTTTTGAATAGAGAAGAATTAGAGGAGAACACTGACGCCAGGACCGATTTGGAAGTTGAATTGAACGAAGAGGAATAGGATGACCCACCAACCAATTTGAGAAACCACGGTGAATACCATTTGGGTGGAGAGGAATTTACCGAATTTCAAGCTGGGATCATACATTTCTTTACAGTGATCGAGCAACATCCATAAGAAGGCATTAGTGGGTCCCATGATGTTCGCACCGGCATCTCCAATTCGATATGCCACTTGGATAAATGCGGGATGATATCCTAAATACACTAACATAGGAACAAAGACAGGAGCAAGCAACGTCCACTTAGCAGAGGCAGAGCTCATGAGGAAATCGAGCAGAACGACGAAAATGATAAAGCTAATGATGAGCGGGAAGCCGGTGAAGTTCGCCTCTTCCAAAGCAATAGCACCTTTAATTGATAAGATGGTACCTAACTTGGTCCAATCAAACAACGCCATAAATTGTCCCATCATGAAAGCCATAATGATATAACTGCCCATGGTTGCCATACGCTTGGCCAAGGCTTTTGCCACACTGGCTTCGCCTTTTAAGACACCGGAAGCAAATCCATAGGCCAAACCACAGGCCATAAACAAGCCCCACATGATCGGCACTATACCGGACAAGAACATAGAGCCCAACAACCCTGTTTTTTCATGAAGCAAGACACCTGGCATAGCCATACCTAAAGCAATAATTGCTACATAGATTAGAGCTACAATACCGGCAGCGGTCAAGCCCTTGCGTTGTGCATCGGATTCTACGAATGCTGTGCCAGAGGAAGCTTTGGCTTTACTGAAGTCCATTGCCCCAAAACGAGGTTCAATAAACTTATCGGAGACGAAACCTAAAACGATACCGATAAATAAGAACGATACTACTTTGAAATAATAGTTGGCTGTTACATCCACCGATAATCCGTTGTTCATCGCTTTCAAAGCAGTATTCGTGATGCCTGTGGCCAAAACATCGGTAGTGGTGAAGAGGGGATTTCCTAAGTATCCTAGACCCACTCCGGTAAAGGCAGTAAGAACACCTACGATGGGATTTCGCTTCTTGCTAAAGTAAAGAGCACCAGCGAGCGGAGGTATAATATATTGGGCAGAGTCACTAGCCACTTGCCCGACAACACCGATACAAATGGTGAGATACGGAAGCAAGAAAGCAGGTAAATTTTTTAAAGATTTGTTAATCATATGATTAAGCAGACCCACTTCTTCACACAAGCCAATACCAATGGACATAACCAATACCATGCCTAAAGGTGCATAGCCGGTAAAGTTTTTGACCAAGTTACCCAATAACCAGTGCAAACCTGCTTTGCTAAAGAAGTTCTGTACGGTGACAACTTCATTGGTTGTAAAATTTGTGGCACTAAAACCGGTACTCGATAAAATAAACGAGATAATAGCGAGAAATACAAATAAGAAAGTGAAGATGGTGAGGGGGGTTGGTAACAAATTACCCAGCCACTCCAGACCATTCAATATCGCAGAAAGCGGACCAGAATTTTTCATTTCCTGCTCTTTGTTCATGCTATCCCTCTTTCAATCAAATTTGATGACGAGAATAACCTTGGAACGAACTTCTCTTTTAAGTGTTATTTGACGAAAGCACCCCCTTTCACCCAACTTCGTTCGAATATGTCCAAAGTAAGAACGAATTGTTAAGAAAATGGAAATAATTCTAATGCAGATATTATCATTAACGGCATATTTCGTCAATGGTATTTGATGGAAATTGATGTATTTTCTAAAATAATCTTGGTTCTTCTCTCATTATGCGGTTGGACTTGCGAATAAGACATATGTATGTATCGAAGGTAGTTTGGTTTGTAACCAAAAGGCATAAAAAAAATACTTCACGAAAGTGAAGTATTTTGTGTGGTGGGAGCTAACGGGCTCGAACCGCTGACCCTCTGCTTGTAAGGCAGATGCTCTACCAACTGAGCTAAGCTCCCAAAACTGGTGGGATACGATGGGATCGAACCATCGACACCCCGCTTAAAAGGCGGGTGCTCTACCCCTGAGCTAGTATCCCTTTGCAAAACCATGCTTGTATATAATACACAACGAAACCCTACTTGTCAATGTAAAAGGCCTGTTGTTTTTCAAAGAATTTTGCAAAAACAGTTTACTATAAGTTCTTTATTCTTAGTTTCTTTGGGCAATCGCTCTAGCGGCGACTAAACCAGCAGCAGAAGCTTGGACCAAACCACGTGTGATACCTGCTCCATCTCCAACAGCAAAAAGGTTTCGCACTTGTGTTTCTAGCTCGCTACTCACTTGCATACGATTGGAGTAGAATTTGGCTTCTACACCATATAGTAGAGTATGACGGCTGGCTACTCCGGGAGCGACCTTATCCAGTGCTTCCAGCATCTCCATAATGCTAACCAAATGTCGATATGGAAGAACCAAACTTAAATCACCCGGTGTTGCTTCCATGAGAGTCGGGGTAACTAAACCACGTTGAATACGTTCATGTGTAGAGCGTCGTCCCGATTGTAAATCTCCCAAACGCTGTACAATGACACCTTCACCCAGCATGTTGGCTAGAGCCGCAATGTTCTTTCCATACGTAATGGGTTCCTTGAACGGTTGAGTAAAGGTTTTAGCAACCAGTAGAGCAAAATTAGTATTTTCAGTACGTTGATCTGCGTAACTATGCCCGTTGACTGTGACTAAACCTCGTGTGTTTTCCATTACGACTTCCCCGTATGGATTCATACAGAAGGTACGAACTTGGTCGTCGAAGGAACGAGAGTAATATATAAATTTTGATTCGTAAATCGCATCTGTTAAATGTGCCATGACCACTGCAGGTAATTCAACCCTTACTCCGATATCGACTTGATTATTGGTGGTTGGCAGTTTTAACCGCTTGGCTTCTTCAGAAAACCACTCATGACCCTCACGGCCGGGAGCTGCAATAATGTAACGAGCTTCAATATGAGTTCCATCTTTGAGTACAACACCGGTCACAATGTGATCTTTCACCAAGAATTGTTCTACAGCCGTCTCAGTTCGCACCTCTACCTTATCTTGCAAATCTTTCCTCATGTTGAGAAGAATCTCATAGTTCTTATCGGTGCCTAAGTGACGAATCTTGGCGGGAATTAACCTTAAATCTGCTGTGGCAGCTTGGCGTTGAATCTCCTTGACTTTTTCTTCGTCCATACCGTAAACAATAGGACTGCCACCGTAATCCAGATAAATCTGATCTACTTCAGCTATGGTTGATTCTAAGTCTCGTTTACCGATAAAGTCTCCCAACCAGCCACCATACTCGGTGGTAAGGGTGAGTTTACCATCTGAGTAAGCTCCCGCTCCTCCCCAGCCGGAAGTAATGGCACAGTGTCGACAATGAGCACATGGGATGTGCTTATCGTGCATGGGGCAATAACGCTTTTGAATATCCTGACCCTTTTCTAAAATGAGAATGTTCCAATGGGGCTGTAACTTACTAAGCTCCAAAGCCGAGAAAATACCAGCCGGACCTGCTCCTACGATGATTACATCATATTTCTTTGTCATGGAATCGTGGTCTCCTTACTTGTTGATGTCTTTATTGACAAAACGATTGATATTTTTTAAGAAAAAGAGATTGACGGTTCCGGTTGGACCATTACGCTGTTTTGCAAGGATCAATTCGGCTCCGTTTGGGTCTGTGCTGTTGGTTGGATTGTAGTAATCATCGCGATACAAGAACATGACAATATCAGCATTCGCTTCAATACCACCTGATTCCAACAAATCGGACATCATGGGTCGCTTGTCATTTCTACTCTCCACACTTCGATTCAACTGAGAAGCGACAAGTATGGGTACGTTCAGTTCTTTGGCTACGGCTTTTAGGGTACGAGAGATAAATGAAATCTCTTGTTGCCTCGATTCAGGCTTACTGTCAAGCGTCATAAGTTGCAAGTAATCGATAACAACAAACCCGATATTCAACTCGGCCTTCATACGCCGCAGCCTAGAACGAAACTCCACAACGGAAAGAGAAGGGGTATCGTCAATATAAATCGGGGCGGCAGATAGAGGGCCAATCGCTTTTGTGATTTTTTCCCAGTCGCTATCTTCCAAGAAACCATTTCTTAGTTTGTAGAGATCAACGCTCGATTCTGAACATAGAATTCTCTGTGCTAACTGTTCTTTCGACATCTCCAAACTGAAGAAGACCGAGGGTACTTTCGCAATAATTGCGGCATGCTGCATAATATTGGTCATCACAGTACTTTTGCCCACGCCGGGACGAGCAGCTAAAATGAGGAGATCCGAGTTTTGAAAACCAGCGGTGTAGCGGTCTAATTCGTAAAAACCAGTGCTAACTCCGGTCACATTACCTTTTTTATTCATCAATGTTTCCAAATCGGTATACGTCTGAAACAGAATATTCCCTATGGAAGAATAGGTGGATCCACCTCCACGACGATTTGCGATTTGAAGAAACTCTTTTTCAGCTGTGTTTAAAATATCGCGGGCAGATTCTTCTCCGGTGAAAGCCAAATTCGTGATTTTATGAGAACTCATAATCATCGCACGTAACATGGCTTTGTCTTGGATTTCTTTAATGTAGTTAGGAAGGTTTGCCGTGGTCGGAACGAGAGCCGTCAATTGGTTGAGGTAAGCCAACCCCCCTGCCGACTCCAAATGCTGTCTTCTCCGCAATTCGGCAATCAGTGTAATCAAGTCTAGGGGTTCTCCGCGAGCATATAAAGCGTAAGCGGCAGCAAAAATCAACCGATGGCTTTCTCGATAAAAGTCGGATTCTACTAATTCTTCCATGACACTAGTTATTGCAGTTCTCTCAATGATTAAGGATCCCAAAACCGACTGTTCTGCTTCCGGACTATGAGGCATGTTTTGTTCCGGCACGATAACACCTCCCAACCACGAGTTTTATTACAGCAACATCATTTCCATTGCTTGTTCAATGGTTCGAACGGGAATTAATTGTACATTATACATGTGGTCTGGCAACTCTTTGCGATTTTCTTCAGGGATGATGATTGCTTTCATTCCGGCACGTGAAGCTCCAAACAATTTCCCATATAGCCCACCCACCGGTTTTAAGTGACCCTGAAGAGAGATTTCGCCTGTCATGGCCATGTCTTGCCGAAGTGGACGATTTTGAATGGCACTGATGAGTGCCATTGTTAATGCAGCTCCTGCGGAAGGACCATCCACATTGCCACCACCGATGAAATTGATATGAACATCAAAGTCCGTCAATTTCACATGAAGGATTTTTCGAATGACCGTGGAGGCTACAAAGATGGAATCCTTAGCCATGCTGCCTGCTGTATCGTTAAAGCGAATTTGACCTTTCCCTGCTTCGGTAGAAGGGAAGACAGCAACTTCGATTTCCAAGACACTACCTGTGAAGCCAAAGGCCCCTAATCCGAATACTTGACCTACTTTTCCTTCGATCGATGCTTTCCCAGCTATTTGGGGAGGAATTCGGCTGATTCGTAGAATCTCCTGAACGTCCTCGATAGAGACTTCGATTTTTTTACGTCGATCTAGTTTGCCTTCCATTCGGGATATCACTAAACCATAGCTGTCCGCCAAAATATTCACGGCTTTTCGTGCTTCATCTGTATGAGAAGCAATGAGTGTTTCGGCTCCCTCTTCCAAAGTAATCTTTAGCCGTTGAGCGGCTCCTCGTACCACTTCTTCAATATCGTTTTTGTACAAAGGATCAAAGAAAACCTCGGCGCAGCGAGAACGAATCGCAGGATTGATCTCCTCTGGACTGCGAGTGGTCGCACCGATCAGTATAAAGTTAGCGGGGGCACCTTCCGTGAATAATTTATGAATGTATTCTGGAACGCTAGGATTCTCCGGATCATAATAAGCCGATTCAAAAAAGACCCGTTTATCTTCTAATACCTTGAGTAACTTTGCTTGCAACTGGTAATCCATTTCACCAATTTCATCGATAAACAAAATGCCACCATGTGCTTCTGTAACCAGCCCCGGCTTCGGTTCGGGCACCGCACTATCGGCTAAGTCACGTCTAGCTCCCTGATAAATAGGGTCGTGCACAGAACCCAATAATGGGTTGGTAATCTCTCTCGGATCCCAACGCAAAGTAGTACCATCTACCTCAATAAAAGGAGCCTCAGATCCAAAAGCCGATCGGTTTGAACGACGTGCCTCTTCTAACACCAATCGAGCAACCGTCGTTTTCCCTACTCCGGGCGGTCCATACAGTAAAATATGTTGCGGATATGGAGTAGCCAATTTTGACATCAAAGCAATTTTGGCTTGTTCTTGCCCGACGACTTCTTCTAATGAATGAGGTCTCATTTGTTCCATGGCCATTTTGGGAGCTTTTCGTTTTTCCAATCGAATGAGGTCTTCGAGTTTTCGTATTGTGATATCGGTCTCAGGTCCATTCTCTTCTTTTATAAGAGAAAGCTTGATATCCCGCATATACATTTCTTGTTGATTCTGTAATCGTTCGCTAACGATGCGTTCCAAGCGGTCTTCTACGGAGCGCCTAGCAATAAATTCGGCTAAATCCTCTTCGATTTGATTCAACACGACCGGGATCTCTTCCAGCGAAGGTTTTTCGCTGGCGGGGTCACCATGGAGCAACTTTTTCAAACCCCATATTCGGTTCACCACATCGTCATCACTGACGACATCCACGATTTCCATTTTGGCGGCACGTGCCACCAAGCGTTCCGGGCCCATGGCTTGTGCCATCAGAGCATAAAGTGCACCTACCCGTTGCTCAAGCAAGTCTGTGTTTTCACTGAGGTTTTCCCATTTCAGCTCTTTGAATTGATCTAAGTAATCATGTATCGTTTTTTGCAACTCTATATCCTCCAAAGAATTGAAATCTCTCTTAGTCCTGTGGATGAATCTTCACTACCAATTTGACTACCATTTCCGGATAGACACGAACCGGTACTTCAAAAACACCCAATGTCTTAATGTGATCCTTCAATTCAATTTTCTTTCGATCTAAACTGATTTTGTGTTGACGGCTTAGTTCATCTACAATCTGGCTGGTAGTGATTGCCCCAAAGAGCTTACCACCCTCACTATGTTTGCTCTTAATGACTACACTGACTTGCTCTAGCTTCTTCGCCAACTCCATGGCCTTCTCTTTTTCTCGTTGTAGTTTTCTTGCTTTATTCTCGTCGCGTTCATTCATTTGTTGAACAGCTCCCGAGGTGGCTTCAATCGCCAAGCCGCGGGGCATAAGGAAATTTCGCCCATAACCTTCGGCTACGTTTAGTTTCTGACCTTTACGGCCGACTCCTTTTACATCTTGTGTTAAGATTACTTCCATGATGCATCTTCCTTTCTTTCTCTTATGGTGCAACAGGTAATTGTCTGCGTGGGGTCAGACGTCGGAAATCCATAAATAAATCAGCAAATCCTAAT
>CALCNS010000252.1 GCA_937897315.1 uncultured Bacillota bacterium | reverse complement strand
CGGCGCGCAATAAAGCACGCACTTCTGTGGGATGATGTGCGTAATCTTCAATAAAAGTGAGATCTCCTATGCTACCAATTTTCTCATATCGACGCTTGCTGGAACAGAATTGATGTAGCCCCTCCAACATCAAATCTGTTGGAATTCCCAAAGTGATACCCACACTAATCGCTGCTAGAGCGTTTTGAACATTATATTCTCCTGGAACCGTCAAGCGAAGTATACCGATTCTCTCTCCCTTCCAATAAATCTCTGATTCGGACCCACCGTGATAGCAAAATACATTTCGTGCCTGTAACTCCGCTTCAGGAGAGAACCCAAAGGTGTGATATGGACAGGTGATTTGTGGTAAAATCTTCGTCACTGTAGGAGAGTCAATACCGAGAAAAGCCCCTCCCTCTCTCGGTATCTGATTCAGATATTGAACAAACGCTCTCTCAATATGATCCAAATCTCCATAATGATCCAAATGATCTGCTTCTATGTTCGTAATGACTGCATAAGGTGTGTTTATGTTCAAAAAGCTCCCATCGCTTTCATCCACTTCTGCCACCAAATATGGTCCATTTCCCCAACACGAATTTCCATGGATAAGGGGAAGTTCACCCCCTAGAATGGCGGATGGTTCCATATGCGCGTGTATTAACAAGGTAGTCAGCATCGAACTGGTCGTCGTTTTACCATGAGCTCCTGTCACAGAAATGCTTGTTTTTTCGTCCATAAGCACTTTCAATAACGTCGAACGATGCCAAATAGGTAACCCTATTCTTTTCGCTTCTTCCAACTCTTCATTCTCGTATTTTATTGCCGAGGAGACGACGATAAGGTCCGCATCGCTAATTTGCTCTTTGCGATGCCCAATATAAATCTTTGCTCCTTGGCGGACTAAGTTCTCTGTAATATGAGATGCTTTCTCGTCTGATCCGCGAACATCTAGACCTCGGTTGAGCAATATTCGAGCCAAAGCGCTCATACCAATACCGCCTATCGCTATAAAGTGCACTTTATGGAATTCAGATAAACTTTGCAAAATGATACTCCCTTTCAGATGGATCCCTTTTGACCGGAGATTTGTACGACTAATTTTGCTAACTCCTCCGCTGCTTGCGGTTTTGCTAAAGAGAATGCTGCTCGCTTCATTTTTTGGAGTTGTTCCGGATGATCTAATATTTCTTGAATCCTACTCCATAAAACCTCGCTGGTTAACTCGCATTCGCGCACCATGAAACCCGCACCTTTTTGTTCAATTGCTCTCGCATTGAACTCCTGATGGTTGTCAGCAACATGAGGAGAAGGCACATAAATCGCCGGTAACCCGCAGACATGAATCTCAGCAATCATGCCCCCAGCTCTTGAAATAATTAGGTCTGCAGCTTTGAGTCCGGCAGGCATTTGGTACAAGTATGGAACGATTTGTATCGCAGGGGTCAGACGACCATAGCACTGAGCAGACTGAAGTATCTCAGCATAATGTCGCTGCCCGGTTACAAAAATCATTTGTAAGCGTCCATGGACAAAGATTTTTGGAATCAATCCCAAGACCGCTTGGTTAATTGGTTCTGCCCCGCGACTTCCGCCCACAATCAATATGGTTTGTTTTAAGGGATCTAGCCCCAACAAATCCATGGCTTGCGACCGCTCAAGCTCAATGATTTCTCTTCTAACGGGATTTCCGGTGTCAAAAACCGGAGCCTTCGTTTTGAAGAAAGGGATGGCTTCAGGGAATGAAACAGCAATCGCCGAAACAAACCGAGCCAGGAGGCGGTTCGTTAAGCTAGGCAAAGCATTTTGTTCATGGATTAATGTAGGAATCCCAAGTAAGGAAGCCTGTAAGACCATGGGTCCCGCTACGTAACCGCCGGTACCAACCACAATATTTGGTTTAAATTTGTGCAAGATGCTCCCCGCTTCAAAAAAACCCTTCCCTGCAACCAGAATTGTTTTTAACGTATCCATCGATAGCTTTCTTTGAAATCCACGTGAAGATATGGTTTGAAAGGGGATTCCTTCTTTGGGAACAATATCAGCTTCTAATCCGGTGGCAGTACCCACATAAAGCACTTCGGTATCTGGGTTGTTTATACATAATTCTCTGAGGATGGCTAATCCAGGATAAATATGCCCTCCTGTACCTCCTCCGGTTACTACGACTCTCATCGATTTCCACCTCTTCCTCATGCAGATTTCGTATGCATCGATTTGGATGCATTGAGCATAAGACCCACCGCAACCAATGAAATGGCCAAAGAGGTTCCCCCGGCACTAATAAAAGGCAATGTGATTCCGGTTGGAGGTAAACTAGAAGTTGCTACACCAATGTTCACGATAGACTGTAAGCAAATCATGGTTGTAAAACCCGTAGCTAACAAAGAGGAAAACATGTCTTTCGCTTTCATCGCAATGCGAAACCCTCTCCATAGAAAGAGCACATACAATCCAATTAACAATGTAACCCCCATAAGACCCAACTCTTCTGCAATGATGGCGAAGATAAAATCACTCATTGCTTCTGGGAGGTATCCAAACTTTTGCCGACTCTGACCAAATCCCAGTCCAGTTAATCCGCCAGATACGATCGCATATAGGGATTGAATCACTTGATAACCATCTCCGATAGGATCTTTCCAGGGGTTTAAAAAAGATAACACCCGTTCCCTTCGGTATTCTTCTGCAAAGGCTAAATATACCAATCCACTACCACCTAGTGCAGCGGCCACACCTGTATAAAGCCAAGGTAACCCTGCAACCACCATCATAACTCCAGCTGTGCCAATCACGATGAGCATGGTACTATAATCTGGTTGCTTTAAGATTAACCCTGCGGGAAGAAGAAAAATGACTAGACCGATAAAAATGTCTTTCAAATTTCGTAACTGGCCTTTAATCCCAGATAAGAATTTGGCATACATCATCACCATACCAATTTTGACCACTTCCGAGGGCATAAAGGTAGTGAAACCTAAATCAATCCATCGGGTTGCTCCTTTGATGGTTGTCCCAACACCGGGAATCAAAAGCAAGGCTAAGAGCACAATGCCAACGAAATATACCGGTTTGGCTAAGAATTCAAACCACTTCATGGGAATGTATGTGGTAATCATCATGGCCATTAATGCTAGTACAGCCCATTTTCCCTGTTGAATGACATAGAAAAAATCATTTTTATGTGTGATAGCTGCATCGACTGAACTGGATGAATATACCATCACCAAACCAAATGAAACCAAGGATAACACAATGATAATCAACCACAAATCAGGAATCGCTTTGGATTTTCGCCTCATCGCAAGAACCTCATTTCCTGGTTACTTCATTGATGAAATCATCCCCTCGGTGTTCAAAACTGGGATACATATCCCAACTAGCACATGCCGGCGATAAGAGAACCGTATCTCCCGGCAGACTGATTTTTTTAGCGATTTCCACTGCTTCCGCCATATTTTGTACCAAATAAAGTTCCGAAACTCCCTTTTCGCGAAGGGCTACCGCGAATCGATCTTTGGTTTGACCCAACAGGATCGCTGTTTTGCACCTTTTCGCAGCTAAAGTCGTGATTTCTTCGATATCCTGTCCACGATCTAACCCTCCGGCAATCCAAACAATGGGAGATTGAGGTAGAGATAAGGCCGTCAGAGAAGCTTGTGAATTGGTCGCTTTCGAGTCGTTGATGAAAAGCACTCCATTGATGGTGTCCACAACCTGAAAACGATGTTTCACTCCTCGAAATTCCTTTAACCCTTTGTTGATTGCTTCAAAGGATGCTCCTGCAGCATACGAAATAAGAGTAGCCGCAAGCGCATTCTGATGATTATGCGCATAACCTATCCCAAGCTCGCTAAGGGAAATCAACGGATTAGCCTCTCCTGAAAGTGTAGTCCAGATTACATTGTCTTTAATCCAGGCTCCTTGCTCCACTTGTCGGGTCGTACTAAAAGTGAGAACTTTTGATTTCAAACAAGGTATTAATGCCAGAGTTTGCTCCTGATCGCCATTTAAAATCGCCCAATCCTCAGATCCTTGATTTCGGAACAAATTGGCTTTCGCTCCGATATAATTCTCTAGAGTATGATGCCAGTCTAAATGAGAAGGATAGATATTGAGTAATGCAGCCACTTGAGGGCGAAAATCCATGACATCATTGAGTTGGAAGCTGGACAACTCTACGACAACTCGATGATCCTCGTCAAGACCATCTACTTCTTGACTGAGCGGCAACCCGATATTACCAGTCACATGGACTTGCGCAAAAGTATTTTTTAAAATTTCACCAACCCATGAAGTGGTTGTAGTTTTTCCATTAGAACCGGTAATGCCAATAAAAGGAGCACGAGTGACTTGGTATGCCAGTTCTACTTCACTGACCACGGGAATACCGCGATTTCTTGCTTCTACTAAAAAAGGAATATCGTATGGAATTCCGGGGTTCTTTACAATCAAATCGAATTGCTGGTTGAGCAAAGAAAGAGGGTGTCCTCCCAATACAACATCTTGTACCATACCTTGAACCGCTTGTACATCCTTGGCTAGCTTTTCAGCAGTTCCGGCATCGTTCACCAGTACCGTTGCACCATGACGGTGTAGTACTCCTACTGAAGCAATTCCACTGCGCGCTAGCCCTAAAACCAACACTTTTTTTTGACTTAAGTTCATCATTTCACCCCCATATTGAAATAAACAAGCCATCCACTAAAGGCAAAAAACAAACCCCATGACCAAAATACCAAGACTATTTTCCATTCACTCCATCCGGACAATTCAAAATGATGGTGAATTGGACTCATTTTAAAGAGTCGTTTCCCTTTGGTCTTCTTGAAATACAAAACCTGAATAATGGTTGAGAAAATGTCTACGATAAAGACCATGCCAACCCACAACATCACGATTTCTAGTTTTAGAATGAGTGCTAATCCTGCTAAGGCTGCCCCCAGCCCAAGTGAACCGGTATCCCCCATAAAAATTCTCGCCGGATGCCGATTAAAAGCAAAAAAAGCCAGCAAAGCTCCCGATAAGGAAATACAGAAATACAGAAGATCCGTCTGCCCCTGATAATGAGCAATCAAAGCACAGAAGACGGTCACTATGAAGGTTTGACCACTACATAATCCATCGACGCCATCGATGATGTTCACTGCATTGCTGAAGAATACCATATAAATCAGAGCAATTGGCCAGTAAAGGATTCCAAATGGTATCGTAAATTTTGTAAAGGGTATCGATACCCCTGTCGTATGCCCCTGAGAGTACAAGAAATAGACTAAGATAAAGGCAAAGGAGAATTGTCCAATTAACTTCATTTTTGCAGATAATCCCTCTGGGTTTTTCAAAGCAGACTTGATATAGTCATCCAGAAATCCTAACAACCCATGTCCCAAAACAACTGCTAACAAAACCCATATCCGCAATGACCAGGTCTGCCCCATTACCAGGCCAAAAATTAACGATATGTACAGCATAAATCCACCCATGGTCGGTGTACCTGATTTTTTGTAGTGACTTTGCAAACCTTCTTGACGAATGCTTTGCCCAAATTTCAATCGGTGTAGCAAGGGAATCAAAACTGGCATAACGAGGAAACCTACTAGCATAGAAGTAAGTAAAACCAAAAGAATTTTACTCATACTGCTCCCCCCAGAATGCAATCAATTGCTCGGCGATCTCTTCAAGCCCCAAGCTACGTGAACCCTTTATCAGTACAATGCTGTGTTCTGGTACTTTCTCCAACAACAAGTTGATGATTTCTTTGTTCTCATTCGTGTGCCAATGCCGAAGGCCAAGGTTTCTTAGTTCTGAAAATGTCTGTCCTGTGATATTCGCTAAGGATCCTTTGGTGATAAGCAAGTCATATTCTTCTTTTGACAGGCGCTCTCCAATGATTTTGTGTTCCTCGACTTCTCGGTCCCCTAATTCTCTCATATCGCCTAACACTGCTACTTGCGTTCTTGTTTCTTTGTTTTCTTTGATCAGATCCAAGGCTGCTTGCAACGAAATCGGACTGGAGTTGTAACAATCATTCAGAATTAGCCGATCTCCTTTCAATCTTAACCATTGGTTTCTTTGTTTTTGAGCTGTTACACGACCTAACCCTTTCACAATTTCCTTTTCATCAAGGCCCATTTGATAACCGATTGCTGCTGCTAAACAGGCATTTTCCACCATATGTTTTCCAGGCAAGCCAATTTGCGCTACAATCTTGTTCCCGTGTGGTAAGTGCAATGTGAATGTCGAACCATGTAATCCTAAACTCTGAAGATTATCCGCATATACATCACTTTGATTCGAAAGTCCATAGGTTATGTATTCACCCCGGCAAAATGAAATCAGATAGTCCTTCCAAGACTCCTCTTCACGAAAGAACGCCGTTCCATTTGCTTTTAGTCCTTGAAAAATTTCTGCTTTTGCTTGTGCAATAGCTTCCAAGCTACCCAGACGCTCCAGATGTACTCCTAAAATATTCGTCACTGCTGCGAAATCGGGAGGTGCGATTCGGGTAAGGTGTGCAATCTCCCCTAACCCCTGCATCCCCATTTCTAGAACGACGACTTGATGATCTGCAGTTAACCGATATAACGTAATAGGCAAGCCTGTTTCTGTATTTAAGTTCCCTTCTGTTTTGAGAACGGTAAACTTTTCTGAGAGTACGGAAGCAATCATTTCCTTGCAGCTGGTTTTACCCACACTTCCTGTAATGGCAACAACAGGAACAGGAAATCTGCGGAGACATGCTCTGCCTAAACGAGCCATAGCCTCCACACAATCATCTACCTGAATCACCGATAGCGATTCGCTCTCTGGACGCTCTTGCGATAGTGCGGCTACTGCCCCTTGTTCTAATGCTTTTGTGATAAAGTGATGTCCATCATAGTGTTCTCCTTTTAAAGCAATGAAAAGAGATCCCTCTCGTGCTTTTCGACTGTCTGTGACAATATTGGTTATTGATAAATCCGCGTTCTTACCCCAGATTTTCCCCTGGACCTCATTCGCGAATTCCGATACGGTCATTGAAGCCATTGATAACCCTCCTGCATCTATCCATTCAGACTTTTTGGCTATGCCACAATAAATAATCATAATTGATTTCTGAAGGCTAGTCAATGAAAAGTTGCTCTTATACTATGGCAAAACCGCCACTCGAACCCGAGGGCGGTCCTCTGCATCGACATCATCTGCAGCCATCGGTGCAGTTGTCCAGTTTAATTTAATACTTGTCGAATTACAGGCATTTCATAAATTTGGGTTTGGGATGGTTTTGCAAACCCTAAGGTAATCGCTCTGTTTTCAATTTTTTCGAGAGATGAGGCTTCAGCAATATGAATTTTCAGTATGTCATTTTGGTTGCGTAAAACTGTCATTTCTTTTTGAATCGTCTCCATCCCTTGTGAAACGGAATATAGATAAGAAGCTCGTGCGGATATCACGAATCCCGAAATCATGAGAATTGCGGCTAAAGTACATACATAACGTAATAAAGACATATTAAACAAAGGAACAGCAATTTCATGTTTCCTTGGTAATATGATAATGTTTTCTTTTGTCTTGGGTAAAGGGATGGTTAACTGCTCCGGCTGCAATATCAAAAGCTCTTCTTCTACTCTTCTAGCTAATGCCATGTTACTCACCTTTCCTCTTTTACAGGTGTCGCCAATTTCATGGCAGCACGTAGTTTTGCACTTTTAGCTCTGGGATTCCACGAAAGCTCCTCTTGACCGGCAATAATTGGTTTATTTGTCAAAAGACGAAGGGTTGGTTTTCTACCGCATACACAAACAGGGATCTTTGGGGGGCAGGTACAAGGATGGACTTGGTTTTTCATGAACTGTTTCACGATGCGATCTTCCAAGGAGTGGAAGGAGATTACAGCCAGAACTCCATCGGGACGAAGCAAAAACAAGGCTTTTTCTAAACCGATTTGCAATACATCAAGCTCTCGATTCACTGCAATTCGAAGCGCTTGAAAAACTCGTTTGGCTGGGTGACCACCCTCTCTTCTGGCTGAGGCAGGTATGGCCGCTTTGATCACATTCACCAACTGATCTGAGGTTCTGATGGGTTCCATTTTTCTAGTTTCTACAATGAACTTGGAAATTCGAGAAGCCCATTTTTCTTCCCCATAATCTCTGAAAATGGTCGTTAGTTCACCTTCAGACAATTCTCTTAAGAGGTCCGTTGCAGTACCTTCCTGATCAAGATTCATCCTCATATCGAGGTCAGCGTTCCCCCAGTAACTAAACCCACGGTCTTCCCAATCCAATTGCGGTGAAGACACACCTAAATCAAACAATACTCCATCTACCCGATCGATCTCCATTTTATGTAATACGGTATCAATTTGACTAAAATTTGCATTCACCGCTTTAAATGAGTCTCCAAAAACCTTCAATCGCTCCGATGCGG
>CALCNS010000251.1 GCA_937897315.1 uncultured Bacillota bacterium | reverse complement strand
GATCTTCTTGTTCCATTAAAACCCGGTCATGTGGTTACGATCGAACCCGGAGTTTATATCCCCAATTGGGGTGGGGTTCGAATCGAGGACATGGTCTTGGTCACTGCCAATGGTTTTAGGAACTTCAACCATACAACGAAAGCCCTAATTGAAATCTAAGAATCGAAACGGAGGAGTTTCCAATGATTAGTACCAATGATTTACGAACCGGTGTAACCGTTGAAATTGACGGTGCGGTGTGGTCCGTCCTAGAGTTCCAACACGTTAAACCCGGAAAAGGTGCTGCGTTTGTACGCACCAAAATGAAAAACGTTGCGACCGGTGCAGTGCAAGAAAGAACCTTTAATGCAGGGGAGAAACTCAATAAGGCTCGAATTGAAAACAAAGAAATGCAATATCTCTATGCATCCGGTGACTTCTACACGTTTATGGATAACAGTACTTTTGAACAGATGGATTTAACTTCGGAGCAAATCGGCGATGGCCTAAAGTATTTAATTGAAAACATGAATATTTTCATCCAAGTCTTCGATGGCAAGATTATTGGTATCGAGATGCCTAATTTCGTCGAACTCACAATTACCGAATGTGAACCCGGAGTGAAAGGGGATACCGCTACTGGCGGAACTAAACCTGCTACCCTACAAACAGGCGCACAGGTGAAAGTCCCCTTCTTTATCAATGAAGGAGACAAAATCCGTATTGACACCCGTACCGGGGAATATTTGTCTCGCGTATAAATTCAAACAACTAGGCCATCGTTTTTACGATGGCCTTACATCACGCTGATAAACAAAGGGAGGATCCACCATGTCGAGGCGCATTGCCCGCGAAACCGCATTGAGAGCCTTGTTTCAACGCGAATTTCAAGAGATTTCTGCAGATGAAGCATTACCCATCTCTTTGGAAGAAACCGAAATGACCGATAACGATTTAATTTTTGCCAAGGGTTTAATTTCGGGAGTCATTGAACACAGACCACAACTGGATTCTACACTCAATGAATTTGCAGTGGACTGGAAAATGGATCGTATCGCTCGCTTGGAACGCACTGTGCTACGTATGGCACTATACGAATTGATGTTTATTAATGATGTACCGGTCGGTGTGACTGTGAACGAAGCCATAGAAATCACCAAAATCTATAGTACACAAGAAGCCTCCCGCTTTATTAACGGAATCTTGGGCAATGTAGTTCAACACATGAAATTCATGGGAAAGAAAGTGACAACCAATGAATCCGAAGTCGGATAGTTCCTGGATTCTCGGTATCGATACGAGCAATTATACAACCTCGGTTGCAGCAATTAGCGTTACCGGTGAATTTTTAGGTCAGAGTCGTCAATTATTGCCTGTAGCGAGTGGCGAGCGTGGTCTTCGTCAATCCGATGCCGTATTTTCTCATTTGAAAGCACTCGACCACGTTTTTTCTTTATTGCAGCATCCTCAGCACCCTCCAGTAGCCATCGGTGTCAGCGATCGGCCGCGAGCTCTTTCTCAATCGTATATGCCGGTGTTCTTGGTGGGACTGCAATTTGCCAAAGTGATGAGTCAAATTCTGCAAGTCCCTCTTTTTATATATAGCCATCAGGAAGGTCATATTGAAGCTGGTTTTCGTAGTTCAAATATGCCTGAGCTTTCTACTTTTCTAACCGTGCATTTATCCGGTGGTACCACAGAATTGTTGCAGATTGACCGACATGCTACAGGGTACAACGAAAAAATTCTCGTAGAAACATCCGATCTTAGTGCAGGTCAGTTCATTGATCGAATTGGTGTAGCCATGGGCTTACCATTTCCATCTGGACCATCCTTGGAAATACTTGCGCGCCAATCTACACAACCTGTACGCTTTCCCTCTTCTTTCAAAGAGAATCATGTCAGTTTCTCCGGTGTTGAAACTCAAGCTCTACGCGCTTTAGATATAGGAGCAAATCCTGCGGATATAGCCAGAGGTATCGAAGCCTGTATCTCAACGACGCTAGAGAAAATGATCTTGTTTGCTCAGAAACACACGAAACTTCGTGACGTACTCATCGTTGGGGGTGTGGCATCGAATCAGTTTATCCGCTTAAGGCTTCATCATCGACTAGAGCATCCGGCTGTAGGTCTAAAACTATACTTCGCTTCACCCGATTGGAGTAGTGATAACGCCGTCGGCACTGCTTTTTTGGGAGTAAGGTCTTATCAAAACCGAATCGCTCAAAGAAAGGATTCAAATCATGGAACAACGTGATATCTTAAGCGTTTCTCAATTGAATGCTTGGGTGAAATCGCTTTTGGATGAAGAACCGGGATTAAGCCAAGTATGGGTGGAAGGAGAAATTTCAAACTATAAGCAACAATCATCCGGCCACTTATACTTTTCCTTGAAAGATGAGCAAGCAGCGGTTCGTTGCGTCATGTTTAATACCAAAGCACGCTTGCTGCGTTTCCGACCGGATAACAGTATGAAAGTTCTCTTAAAGGCATCCGTTTCTTTGTATGAAAGGGATGGGCAGTATCAGCTTTATGTCAGTCAAATGGAACCCCAAGGCATCGGCAGTTTGGCCTTGGCATTGGAACAACTTAAGAGAAAATTAGCAGAAGAAGGGTTATTTAACCCTGAACATAAACAGAAACTTCCTTTCTTCCCCAAAAAAGTGGGGATTATCACGTCTCCCTCCGGAGCTGCTGTTCACGATATTATTTCTGTCATCACTCGAAGATGTCCGGGTGTGACCTTACGTCTACTTCCGGTTTTGGTTCAAGGACCCGGCTCTGCAGAGCAAATCGCCACTGCCATTGATCTCATGAATCAGCATGCTTTAGCCGAAGTTCTTATCGTCGGCAGAGGAGGTGGTTCTCTAGAAGAGTTGTGGGCCTTCAATGAAGAAGTTGTGGTACGAGCCATATCCCGCTCCAAGATTCCCATCGTTTCAGCAGTTGGACATGAAACAGACTATACATTAAGTGATTTCGTGGCAGATTTACGTGCTCCTACCCCTTCGGCAGCAGCAGAATTGGTGGTTCCAGATGTACTAGCCCTTGTGAATCAAAGCAATCATCTTAAGAACCGGTTACATCTACAAACAGAAAACATTCTGAAGAATAAGCAGGAGCGTTTATCGTATTATCAAAACAAACTCGAACCCGATATCTTTCGCTCTTGGTTATTGCAGAAGCAGAAAAGTCTTGCAGACTCTCAACAGCACTTGTTTCAAAGTATGAAGCAGATTCATCAGCAGAAAAATGCTTCTTTGGAACGCTTAAGCGGTACACTGGATGCATTAAGTCCTTTAAGAATACTCTCCAGAGGATATGCTTTTTGCCAAAATGAAAAAACAAACGAAATCATCACGACCATCGAGCAATTAAGATGGGGTGATGAAGTCCAAATCACTTTTTCTGACGGTCATGCAATTGGCAGAATTCTCGAGATAAAAGGAAAAGAGAATGGAGGAG
>CALCNS010000250.1 GCA_937897315.1 uncultured Bacillota bacterium | reverse complement strand
TTCAACGTCCCGATGAACATGAAAAAAGTAAAGATTCCCCAGAGAGCTAAATACCAACCCATACTCAAGGGGTCAGCGGATTCGATGCCTGGAAAGGGTTTGATCCAAATCATAATCAGAGACCACCAGAAGAAGCCATAGGCCGTAAATGCGGTCGCACCAAAGGTGTTGTTCTTTTTAAATTCCATAATACCGGCGATGATTTGAGCTGCTCCACCTAACGCAAATCCCATTGCTAGAATCACTATGGATAAGGGAGTGAAACCGGCATTGTGGATGTTTAAGAGAACAGTGGTCATGCCGAAACCAAGCAGACCGAGAGGGGCAGGATTTGCAATATTGTTTGTTTGGGATGAAGTTGCCATGTTGAAATGATGTCCTTTCTCATGTTCTGTATTTGTCACACAGAGGCATATGTTATCACTGAACCGGCATAAACTCAAGGATTTCTTTATGATGTTCATTGTCGTTATTGAAAGCATCGGAGCTTTTTTGGCGTTCGTTCGCCAAATCGACAAATCCCTGCGTAAATCATTGAAAAAGAACCTTGACAGGGTAGTATTATTGTGCTATCGTAACACCTAATACAACAAAATACATGAGATAGAGGAGCGAAGACCAAGAGTAATCCGACACAACAACAGTGCATTGGTGTGGATGAAAGGGGAGCTTCGCCGAAGTTTTACTCCTGTTTGCCTGAACGAGTAAAGCTGGGCTTCAGCAGAATATGCTGTGGACTGTCACTAAGGTGGAGAGCTATCATGATGATCGTACCGTGTCCTCGTACGATTTTATGGAGCTTTTCATTCGTGAAAAGCTCTTGTTTTTTTGTGAAAATGAAAGGATGATTCCCATGAAAAAGATTTCTGCATTACTCCTGATGGTTCTCCTTGTTCTAACATTGTCTGCTTGCAACACACCGGCTCCGGCCGCTCCTCAACCACAGGTGAAAACTTTGCGCGTTGCCATGGAATGTGGTTATGCTCCTTACAATTGGAGTCAAGAGAATGATGCCAATGGTGCGGTAGCCATCGCTGACAGCAAAAATTTTGCCAACGGCTACGACGTTTCCATGGCTAAACTCATAGCCGAAGCAGGTGGGTACCAATTACAAATAGTGCGCTTGGATTGGGATTCTTTGATTCCGGCCCTGCAATCGGGTGAAGTGGATGCTGTCATTGCAGGACAATCCATCACTGCGGAGCGGTTAGAGCAAGTGGATTTTTCAGATCCCTATTACTATGCTTCCATTGTCACCTTAACCAATAAAGACAGCATTTATGCGAAAGCCAAAGGGCTGTCCGATTTAGCCGGGGGAACCGCTACTTCGCAGTTGGGTACCGTCTGGTATGATGTATGTTTGCCGCAAATCGAAAATGCCAACATTTTACCCGCACAGGAATCCGCTCCTTCCATGTTAGTCGCTTTGAACTCCAAGGCGGTGGATTACGTCGTTTGTGACTTACCCACAGCCATGGCTGCGGTTCAGGTGAACGAAAACTTAGTCATTCTCGATTTTACCGGAACAGAAGATGATTTCGAAGTATCGGAAGAAGAAGTCAATTTAGGAATTTCTGTTAAAAAAGGCAATACACAGTTATTGGAAGTCATCAATGGTGTCCTATCAGAATTAACGGTTGAGGATTTTGAAGAGATGATGGATGCTGCCATCGCCATTCAACCTTTGTCTGAATAAACATAAGAAAAAGTAAGGAGTAATCCCATGTCACAATTTTGGTTAGGAATCGTGAAGAGCTGGACGAAATACGGTAGCTCATATATGATGGGTGCAAGGAATACCTTGCTCATTTCGCTGGTCGGAACCTTTTTCGGCTGTGTCATTGGGTTTGCTGTAGGAGTGATCCAAAATATACCGGTCGATCCCAAAGATTCTTGGATGAAACGCTTTTCATTGAAGGCGATGAATCTTTTCTTGACCAGTTATGTGGAGTTGTTCCGAGGCACTCCGATGATTGTGCAATCCGTATTTATTTATTACGGAGCTAGAATTGCCTTTAACCTTTCAATGGATATGTGGACTGCTGCGTTCTTCATTGTTTCTATTAACACCGGAGCGTACATGGCTGAGACGGTACGGGGTGGCATACTCTCCATTGATTCCGGGCAGAGCGAAGGGGCCAAAGCGATAGGGATGAATCACCGGCAGGCCATGTTGCATGTGATTCTGCCCCAGGCCTTTCGTAATATCATTCCGCAAATTGGAAACAATTTCATTATTAATATTAAAGACACCTCAGTCTTGTCTGTGATTAGTATTACTGATCTATTCTTTGTTCATAAAAGTGTGGTAGGGTCGTTATACTTGTATTTTGAGTCCGCGACGATTGTCATGGTGATTTACCTCACCATGACACTTACTGCTTCTCGATTGTTGCGTTGGTTGGAAACCAAGTTGGATGGAGAAAACTCTTATGATTTGGCCACGACCGATACTTTGGCACATACCAGTGGCTTATACAGTTATCGTCCCAGAAAGGAGGTTCCTCGAGATTGAATATATCACCTATTTTGGAAATCCATCATTTGAGCAAGGTGTTTGGTCAAAACGTTGTTCTCAAAGACATTGACTTTCGAGTATCATCGGGAGATGTCATCAGCATCATAGGTTCCTCCGGTTCCGGGAAATCGACCCTGTTGCGTTGCATCAATCTTCTAGAGACACCCAACAGTGGTGATATTTTATTTCATGGAAACAATATATTACAGCACACCACACCGGTTGCCGCCTATCGTGCCAAGGTGGGTATGGTTTTTCAAAACTTCAATCTCTTTTCTCATATGACTGCGTTGAAGAACTGCACGGTTGGACCGGAACTGGTACTGAAAGTCAAAGAGAAAGAAGCGACGGAACGGGCGATGTTCTATTTGCAGAAAGTGGGAATGGCTCCCTTTATACATGCCAAACCCAAGCAATTGAGCGGGGGTCAGAAGCAACGTGTGGCCATAGCCCGTGCTCTGGCCATGGAACCCGAAATACTCTTGTTCGATGAACCAACTTCGGCACTGGACCCACAAATGGTCGGTGAAGTCTTAACGGTTATGCGCACGTTGGCATCCGAAGGGCTGACCATGTTGGTGGTCACTCATGAGATGGCTTTTGCCAGAGATGTCTCAAGCCAAGTCGTTTTCATGAAAGATGGTGTGATTTGGGAAGAGGGAAGCCCAGAGCAAATCTTCGAGAAACCCAGCAGATTGGAAACCCAAGAATTTTTGGCTAGATTTCGTGAACGATAAAAAAGGTATTTTCGTGGCTTTCAAGAATTGATACAGCGAGAAAAGCTTCACGAAAGGAAGTACAAACATGAAACTGACCAAAGAAGAGCGTTCCTGGGTATTATACGATTGTGGAAACTCAGCGTATTCCATGGCGGTCACAACAGCACTTCTGCCCATTATTTTCGGCATGTTTGAGAATGTGGGAAGCAGTATGGACTTGGGCTATTTCAACTCTTTGGCAAGCATCCTCATTGCCACATTAAGCCCAGTTTTGGGTACCATCGCAGATTATAAGGACTTTAAGAAACGATTCTTTACCTTTTTTGCCTTGCTTGGGATTTTGGCTACCACCGCTTTAGCGTTTATTTCTCCTTCCAGTGGGCAGTGGCAGCTTCTGGTCCTGTTCTATGTTTTATCGGCACTTGGATTTGCCGGTGCAAACATTTTCTACGATTCTTTCTTGGTCGACGTCACCGATGATGAACGTATGGATCGAGTCTCAACGAGTGGCTTTGCTTTTGGATATATCGCCAGTATCATTCCATTTGGGTTAAGTCTGGCTCTCATCTTTGTTTTAGGCATGGACAAAGCCATTGGCTATCAGGTGGGATTTATCGTAACCGCTTTATGGTGGGGCTTGCTGACCATCCCGATGATTCGTGATGTGAAACAACGCCATTACATCGAGCCGGAACCACAACCGGTATTAAACAGCTTTAAACGCTTGGCCGAAACCTTTCGCAACATACGGAAACACAGAAGTGTGTTCATTTTCTTACTCGCCTATTTCTTTTACATCGACGGTGTAGATACCATCATCAAAATGGTCGTACCCTATGCCACTACTGTTTTAGGGGCGAATGCACTCGATACTTTTACTCTGTTAGGCATTTTACTAGTGATACAGATCATCGCTTTCCCATTTGCCATTTTGTATGGCAGACTGGCCAAAAAATACTCGGCCCGACTCATGATTATTGTAGGGATTTTTACCTACATTGTTGCTTGTATTGCTGCCTATTTCATCTCTTCCGTATGGCACATCTTTGTTTTGGGAGCGTTGGTAGGCTCTGCACAAGGCGGTATTCAGGCTTTAAGCCGATCTTATTATGCGAAGTTGGTACCTAAGGAACAGTCGAACGAATTCTTTGGCTTTTACAACATTTTCGGGAAATTTGCTGCGATTGTTGGCCCCGGAGTCATGGCGTTAACATCTACCTTAACCGGGAACCCCAAATTAAGTATATTGGCGATTATTCCGCTGTTCATCATTGGTTTCTTCATCTTCCTCACCTTACCGAAAGTAGAGTCCAGATCCACAAATACAGTTGAGGCATAAGAGATGAACTATAAACATGTCATTGTGATATCCTATGATGCTTTTGCCGCCGAAGATTGGTCTTTGGCGGCTTCTCTTCCTCATATGGCACTTTTACTACAAAGAGGGACATATACAAACCAACTCCGGAGTGTGACTCCCAGCTTAACCTATGCAGCACACACCACCATGGTAACCGGTTACGAGCCAGAAGAGCACGGTATTGCGCATAACAATCCTTTCCAACCTTTTGTCCGAGAAAAAGACCAGGCATGGTTTTG
>CALCNS010000249.1 GCA_937897315.1 uncultured Bacillota bacterium | reverse complement strand
CGAGACTCCTGTGGTGATGCCAAATTTCAATCGTTCCGCGGCTGCCAACGCTCCTTCTGCATGCCAAAAGAATTCGTCGGTATAGTGGAAGTAGATATCTTCCGCCATGTTACCCCACCAACCACCGGTGGCCGTATCACTGCTTTCGGCCATGGTTTTCACCAAGCAATGTCCGGCATGACCATGTCCATCGATGAGCCCTGGCATCACCGCTAAACCTTTGGCATCTATTGTTTTCTTGGCACTCAAACCTTCAGGCATTGCTTCCATGGGACCCATTTGGACAATCGAATCCCCTTGAATCGCCACAAATCCGGGTTGAAAGACTTGGTGTTTGGCATCGACTGTAATCACGGTTCCATTGAGAATCAGAATATCGAGCATACATTCCCCTCCTGTTCGGTTTTAAGATTCTTTTTGAATGTCATCCAACAGGTCTAGAAGCTCTTTCCCTTCGGGAATATCTTGCATGGAGTTCCCATAATGAGCGAACCTCAAGATCCCTTGTTTGTCAATGAGCATCTGAGCCGGCATTCTACCTAGCTTTAGAAAAACCACTTCTTGACCATACAAATTCAAAACTTTCTTTTGTTCATCTGGCAACCCAATAAAAGGCAGCTGGTTCTTCTCCCAGTACGACTGGAAATTAGCGGCATTCTCGGGACCCACTACCACGATGATGGTATCTCTTTGGGAAAATAAATCAAATTCTTGACGCAACTGCGCCATATGCTTTTGGCAAAACGGTCAAATAAATCCCCGATTAAAGACAACCAAAACATGCTTTTTGCCGATATACTCGGATAGCTGGAACACTTTGCCATTTAAATCGGGCAACATGAAATCCGGTGCTTTGGTATTGATGTCTAAACGTGCCATAAACATTCTCCTTTATGGATGTATCTTCTCGATAATCTGGTTCAAGTAGGGGCTAATGGGTTCGCGAGTAAACACTTGCCCGACTAATTCCTGAATGACAATTTCACCTACATACAAAATACGGCTTTCTTCCAAATGCCCCGCGTATGCTCCGTGTTGGTCAGAAATCACGACATGAATGTGCGGAAGAGAATCCGCAATAAAACCCTGTATCGAAACCACTTCCAATGGGTGATTCTTCCACTCGGGATAGAC
>CALCNS010000248.1 GCA_937897315.1 uncultured Bacillota bacterium | reverse complement strand
GACCACCGAGATCTACACTCTTTCCCTACACGACGCTCTTCCGATCTGGTTAAAGTTATCATTGGTTGGATCAATAGTTAGAACCAAGTTACCATTGTAGGTTCCACTCACTGCCGAGGTTTGGGGTTTAATCACCACATTGACAGAACGACCGAAGCCTGCAGGCAGGTCAAATGGCTGAGTAAGGGCGGTTGGGTTACCGAAAGTCTTAATTCCGGTAACTGCATCCTCAAAGACTTGCAAACCTGCATTCATGAATGCGATTTCTCCCGCAGATAAGGTGATTTTCACTTCAGAGTTATCACTCTTCACGAGTTCAGGCAAGGCCAATGTTACATTTCCAAATCCGCTCACGAGTCCGGTTTCGTAAATACTTACCGGTATGGTCGCTTGCCATTCTCCGGCTGTGTTTTGCACAGCTTGAACATAGGTTCCGGTAGCAAAGACTCCGGCAACTGCACCGTAATTCGGATGTTCCACCACTTGTAAGGCAAACCCACGTTCTACATCATCGGTGTTGGTGACTGTAACGGAATACGTTCCTGCTAACGGATTATCAATTAAGATGAAATCACCTAGGTTGATGAGATCCGCATAGGAGGCCACATCGAGTCCATTGGCATCCTTGACCACGAGGGAGACTCCACTATCCACGACCGAGGCTGCAAAGATTCTAAGTATGGTTCCGGCAGATTTGTTCAATGTGATGGTCTCGGAATCCATCGTCGTGCCATCTTTGGCATCTAGGTAACCACCCATCGGTTGTGTGGCAACGACAACAGTATTCTTCCCATCATTGGCATCGTCTACTTTCATCCGTTCCAAGGTGGCTCGGTTGTGTGCATTGAACGCTGCTGTGAACGGTCCATAGGTTGGGGCAATGGTCATGGTTTCTGCTTCAGAGGCTTCGAAGGTGAAGACCGCAATGTAACCACCAGAGTCACGCAGGGCATTATGTGGAACAAGAACCGTATCTTTCCAGGTTGCACTTTGACCAGGCATCATCGATTGGGCTTTCATTTGCACGGAGCTCACCAATCCATAGCTGTCGTATACTTCCACGATGGGAGATACTGTTACGGTTCCGGAGTGATCATTGCGTAAGGTTAAGCTGACTTGTGATGCACCTTCTAACGTTCCGTTCTCCATTGCAACATCAGCTGCCGAGTGAGCTAATACGGTAATCGGCAGTTCTGGGTCGACTTTGCGCCAGTTTTCCAAGGTGTTGAAGACGCCCAACAAGCTAGAAGCAATGGAAACCTCTTTATTGACCATGAGTGTAGTATTGACCGCCAATTCACCAATTTGTTTGGCTAGTTTGGTTAAAATGGTAGAGTCGAGTCCATCCAGAGCTTTCGTCATGTCGGCTGTGCTAATCATTTGCGCAGCAGTACCGGCAATGGCGGACAAAGTACCTGGAATGGGTCCCATGGCACTGAACATACCCAAAGCAGTGCTGGTGGCTATCATACGGGTCTCAATGTCTTTGATTTGATTTAACAAGTGACGTTTGAAGACCGCATCATAACCTTCTGCAATGGACTGATCCACTGCCATTTGCAATTGATACACTTCATATAATGTGATTTGCTCGGGAACCAGATCCATGCCGTCAGCTGTGTAAATCCACAAGTTGCGGTAACGTCCAATGCGTGTATTGGAAAGAGGTGTGGTGCCGTTTGAGGTAACCATGCCTTTGATTTGAGTATTGAGAGACTTCACATAAGCAAGCACTTGGCTGGATGGATAGTATGCAGTGACATTGACATCTTGATCAATGTATTTTTGTATCATATCCATGGCAACCTGCAAGTCCGCTTGTGCTTCATCTACCATGCGGAAAATGTTGCTCTTGCGTGTGGCTGCATTGACTGCCGCATCCATTTGAGCTCTGCTGTTGGTGATATTGGACGCTGCCAATTGTTTCACAGCTTTGTCATAGGCGTCCAAGTCGATCACCTGATGAGCACTCAGCTTAATGGCTTGCGTCACCGCATATACGACAAAAGTGTTACTGGTGTAATTCGTATTGGGAGCATTTTCGGTAAACTCTTTCGTGAAGAACGCTCCATACTTGGTTTTAGCAACGGTAGTGTTATCGGGGAAGATACTGGCAAAGATCATATCGATGATTTTCGCCATGGTTGGGCTCTTTTCATCGCGTATGGACTGTGCCAGATTACCTAAGTTCTTTACCAGTGTCGGGGTAGTTTTCGCAATGTTCTCCAAGGAAGCCATGTCTACAATTTGGAGTTTGCTCGACAGCCAACTCTTAGCATACTCGACTACGGTATTGGATTTACCAAAAGTGGCAAGATAATCGACTACCGATTGATTCGGCACATATCCTACATCACTGAGCATCTTATTGGTTGCATCAAGAATTTGTTTTGCTTCTTTGTTGATGGCTGTCATGGTGTTTGCAGAAGTCTTCAGTCCTTCCGCAGCTTCTACCAAGTCGTTCACTGCGATGATTGCTTGAAGTTTCACCGCGATAACCTTTAGGGTTTCCTGAATCGTCACATCAATTTGGTTAATCCAAGCTTTTGCAGCCGATTCATAAGCTCGATTTACTTCTCCGCCAATCCACCCAACACTTCTACCTCCGGCAATGGATTGGAAGAATTCCAGTTTTGCCGCTTTTATGGCATTGGCTTCCTGAATGAGCACCATCGCACTTTCCAAGTACACTTGACCTTCTTTGGTTAGTCGGTCACGCTCGCTGTTGCTGGTTGCTAGAGTTGCCGCATCGATAATCTTCGCTGCCTTCTCTAAAGTTGCTACGGCTTGGTTGGCTTTCACTTCGTAGTCCGCGATTTGTTCCACACCCTGAATACCCTTCTTGGCTTCGGAGTATACATTCCAAGCATCGGAAGCCGCAGAAACATAATCATTATAGGAGTTACCAAACCATTTGTTGAACCAGCTGACGCTGCTCGAAAACACATTAAAGAATTGCGTTCCATAGCTTTGGTACGCTTGTTCAGTTGCGGCAAAGAGTTTGTACTCGTCCATACTCAGCACTTTGCCTTCCAAAACCTCTTTGAGCTCCTCATCGGCAGACTTGAACGCACCTTTGAGTTTCTCAGGTAGTTCATACATGGACTTTAACCAACCAATTAGATTGGCGATTCCAGCAGTCATGTCGTAAACCTTGGAAATGCCAACTGCACCGGTCAAGGTTCTGGTGTAATCATACTGATCTATAACAGAACGGGCTAATTCTGAAACGGTCTTGTCTACTAAGTTCTCAATGTTGTTCTTGAGGAAACCTAACTCCGTCTTAATGGCATTAAAATTGTATGCGGCTTTGTTGGTATTCATGGCTTCCAACTTCATCGGTGTAACGACCATGTTGTTGGAAATTTGACTCTTCACTGGCATAGATGGCATTTCGGCTAACTTACCAAGAGATTGTTTGGTACCAATTTTTGCCTGAGTGGCTTCGATTCTCTTTAAGGTGAAGTACACATGTTCGG
>CALCNS010000247.1 GCA_937897315.1 uncultured Bacillota bacterium | reverse complement strand
GCCTGCGAGCCCTACGCTCCAGGCGTTTTTAATACTTACCACTTAGGGGACTGTCCCCTAAGTGGTAAATCCCAATAAAGGAGGAAGTTTTATGAGAATTTTAGTTGTCGATGGGCAGGGCGGTAAGTTGGGTGCTCTGCTGGTAGAGCAATTACGCAGCAAGTGCCCACAGGCAGAGGTCCTTGCAGTGGGCAGCAACAGCATCGCCACCTCGGCCATGCTCAAAGCCGGGGCACAGGGTGGCGCAACCGGCGAGAACCCCGTGGTCTACCTAAGCCCTACCGCCGATCTCATCATCGGTCCAAGCGGTATTGTCATGGCCAACTCCCTGCTGGGTGAGATTACCCCCGCTATGGCCGTCGCCATAGGCAGCTCTAAAGCCGTAAAAATCCTAGTGCCCTTAAACAAATGCTGCCATTATTTTGTGGGAGTGCAAGAACTCACCCTCGCTGAAAGCGTGCGTCAAGCCCTGGATGCCGTTCTCGAATACAGTAAAGACCCCTCCCACTTTTGCCCCTAAAGTTTCGTCGCACGAAAGGGAAACCTCTCTCATAACGCGAAAATAACAACAGAATCGAAGCAAAACCAACAAAGAGGAGTGATTTCGCATGCAGCTCAATCCCCAACACCTACAAGAATTGGAACAACGGATTCGTGAATATTCAGATGGCTACCAGGGCCAAGGCACTGCTGTTTCTATAGTTAACAAAAAAGGGGAACCCCTCTACCGCCAATTCTATGGCTTCCGTGATGTGGAGTCGCATAAGCCCATCACCCCCGATACCATCTTTGGTTTGGCATCTATTACCAAGTCCTTCACCGCCCTAGCCACCATGCAGTTGGTCGAACAGGGCATCCTCGACTTATACGCGCCGGTCAATCGCTACCTGCCCGACTTCGTTTATCCCAACAAGCACATGCCACGCCTCTGGCACTTGCTATGTCACAGCGCCGGCTACCCACCGCAACCCCGCCTACTGCTTAGCAAAATCGCTCCCGAGCTTGCCATGCCCGACGCCGAACGCGAGGACTACGCATACTCGGTGACCATCGCCAAAGAAGGCGCGAAACGTCTGTTGCAACGGCTGTCCGAGGTCCCTGCTTTCTTAGGTGAACCCGGAGAATACTTAAGCTACTCCAACGACTGCTTCGCCATGCTCTCGGAAATCATCCGACTCTACGGCGGTGAACCCACCTACTCGGAATACGTGGAGAAACACATCATCGCTCCTTTGCAAATGACCCGCTCCACCTTCAGCTTTAAAAAGCCACTCGAAGACGACAACGCCACCACCCTCTACACCCCCACCAAAGACGGTGCAAAAGCGACCCACGACTGGCTCGATAACCAGTTTATGATGATGGGCGGGGGCTCTCTCAAATCGACCCTCGCAGACATGGAACGCTACGTCACCTTCTGGCTTAACGACGGACGTACCCCCACCGGTCGCTTACTGAGCTACACCGGTATCCGCGCCATGCAAAAACAGCGCATGCCCTACAGCCACCACGTGGGATATGGGTTCGGCTTACAAACCTTCCACATGGACGACATTACCATCTCCGGACACGGTGGCAGTCTCACCGGCGTCGCCACCAACATTCTTTGGTCGCACGATCTCGGCTTAGGCGCGGTCGTCCTCAGCAACACCGGCGGCATGCCCGTTTCTTCCATTGCCAAAGCCCTCATGAAAGTCGCCAACTCACACAGCCCGCTCGAACCCGTGCACCACTTTAAGGACACCCCCTGGACCACCGAACAAAAACAAGCTGCCTGTGGTACCTACGTTTCGGGTGAAGGCGGAGTATTTACCTTATTCTTAAAACAAGATCGCTTATACGCAACCGTTGCCAACGAAGAACTCGAGCTTCGCACCGTCTTGCCCGACCTGGCATTGGCCCCCACCAACATGGTGCCAAGTGAAGTGCGCTTCTACCGTCGAGAATGCGGAAACGTTTGGGCAATCGGCTTCGGCGGACGTATCATCTTACGCAAGGAGTGATCCCTATGGCAGAACGATATTTATTGGGAATCGATGGCGGTGGCACTCGCACACGCGCCGTATTGGCCACAGCTGGCGGTAAGGTCCTGGGCTATGGCGAAGGCGGTTCGGGTAATTATCGCATCGCCGGATTACGCACCGCCAAAGAGTCGCTGCGTGCAGCCATCAATGGGGCCTTTGCCGCAGCAAACCTACCGGTACAAGATGTGGAAGTGGGCTACTTTGGCTTAGCAGGAGTCGGTCGTGATGACGATCGTGCTACCATGCGCCAGGCTTTAGCCGACTTTGCACCCAAATACAAGGATTTAGTCTTAGAAAACGATGGCATCATCGCCATGACCGGAGCCACCGTGGCACAACCGGGAGTGGTCATCATCAGTGGCACCGGCTCGATGATCTATGGGCGCAACAAAGAAAACCAGACTGCCCGGTCTGGCGGCTGGGGACCGCTCATCGGAGATGAAGGCGGTGGCTACGACATTGGCCGCAAAGCCCTCATGGCCGTCATGCGTGCCGCCGATGGACGTGGACCCAACACCCTACTCAGCGGGAGCATTTACAATGAGTGGGGTGTCGAGAACCACCAGCAACTGGCTTCCAAAGCGTATCGTGAAGAAACCCAACGACCACATATTGCAGCTTTGTCCATCTTGGTCAAACGAGATGCTGCTTTGGGAGACGAAGTAGCGCGAAGAATCTTAGAAGACGCGACTCATGAGCTGGCTTTGGCTGCCAATGCGGTGATTCGCCATTTGCACATGGAGGACGATCATTTCCCCGTCGCCTTAGTCGGGGGAGGATTCAGCCAAGACATCTCTTGGACCACCGGGTTGGAAGAACAAATCCAAGCCGTCGCTCCGGGAGCCTGCCTCAGCCCACCCATCTATCACCCGGTGATTGGTGCGTTGCTGTCGGGCTTACAACTGCTACATGGGCGCTTACCTGAAGAAGTGCTGCAAGAATTGCACAGGTCGGTCTATGGACACTAATCTACCCATTACCGAGCAGCGTAACCCTCGTTCCATGCAACTAGGAACGATGTCTGCACTCGAAATCGTGGAACTCATGAACCAGGAGGAACGCCTGGTCCAAGAAGCAGTGGCCAGCCAACTGCCGGTCATTGCCCGGGTTGGAGAGAGAATCTCACAAACCTTTGCACAAGGCGGACGCTTGTTCTACTTTGGGGCCGGCACCAGCGGCCGGCTGGGCGTGCTCGATGCTTCGGAATGCCCTCCCACCTTTGGAGTCTCGCCCGATTTGGTGCAAGGAATCATTGCCGGTGGGGACATTGCTTTGCGGCATGCCGTAGAACATGCCGAAGATAGCCCCGAAAGCGGATGCCATGACGTGGCAGAGCACAA
Organism: uncultured Bacillota bacterium; assembly: GCA_937897315.1. GTDB lineage: Bacteria > Bacillota > JAAYKD01 > JAAYKD01 > JAAYKD01 > CALCNS01. The sequence goes on along the minus strand of CALCNS010000247.1, from coordinate 195 downwards.
CATTGGTCACCTAGACTTGGTGGTCGGGTTAGCCGCCTCCGGACGTACTCCCTATGTACAGGGGGTGTTGCAAGAAGCCAAACGAAGGGGTAGTTTTACTGTGTTGATTTGCTGCAACCCCAATGCTCCTCTCATCCCTTTGGCAGATGAAGCGATTGTGCCGGTGGTGGGACCGGAGATTCTCACCGGTTCGAG
>CALCNS010000246.1 GCA_937897315.1 uncultured Bacillota bacterium | reverse complement strand
AACCTACTGCTGTTTTTGCTTGTAGTACGTGTCAAAGAATCTATGGAGATTATTTACCGGAGATTCCCGGGGTTTCCATTTTCGAGTGGATGAACGAGCGTCATTATACCCCACCCCTAAAGGAAAATCTTCCTGTATGTGTCTTTGATCCTTGTCAATCGGCGGGACACCCGGAAATACAGCAAGCGGTTCGCGATTTGGTCCGTCGGAGTGGTCACAACATTGCTCAAGAATTGGATCTTCCTCTATGCTGCGGCTGGGGGGGGCAAGTTTCCATTGCAAATCCAAAATATTTTGAAGGCGTGGTTCGTAGTCGGAGTGCGGATAGTACTCTTCCCTATGTGACGTATTGCGCCAATTGCCGAGATGTATTTGCCTCTTCTGGTAAATCTGCCTTTCACATCTTTGACCTATTATTTAGATTAAACCATACCCCCGAATCCTCAGCCGAGTTGCGTGGCGCGCCCAGTCCCAGCTTATCTCGGCAAAACCGACGTCAATTAAAAACGCAGCTGTATCAACGTTATTTTGGGGAGGAATGGAAGATGTCTCAACCTCAACTTCGCTTACTCATTCGGGAAGAACTTAAGGAGAAACTGAATCGTTCCATGATACTTATCGAAGATTTGGAATCCGTGGTGGCTTATTGCGAGAAGACCGATGCTAAAATTCAGCATTCCGATGGTAGCTTTTCCGGGTATTTAATGATTGGTCAAATGACGTTTTGGGTGCAGTATCGCCTTTGTGATCAGGGGTTCATCTTGGAAAATGCTTATTGTCACCGGATGCAGATTGGAGAGTCTTAAAATGGAACAGAAAACAGAAAAAGAACCCTTAATCTGCCATCGATGTCAGATGCCATTAATGGAAACGAAAACTTTTTTCAAGTATCTGGGTCACAGTTTTCATACCGATATCCCTACCTGTCCCAAATGTGGATTGGTTTATATTTCTGAAGCATTGGCGAAAGGACGCATGGCCCAGGTGGAACAGGAATTGGAGGACAAATAATGCCCGAGATACTGCGTCATACCTATAGCCTTTGTCCGGTATGTCAAAAAAAACTGGAAGCCGTTTATGTCCGTCGAGACGTTGCGGTATGCTTTGAATTAATTTGCCCAACACATGGCTCCTTTTCCACTCCGGTCTGGTATAATCGTGTCAGCGGAGCTGCCTGGACAAATGTAGAGGACGAACTGACCGTTCCTCCACCCTGCCCGGATGCCTGTGGGTTATGCCCGGAACATCGCCAGGATACCTGTTGTGTCGTTTTGGAAATCACCAAACGTTGCAACCTTACTTGTCGTTTCTGCTTTGCCGATGGAGGCAAAGGGGAGGATGTACCATTTGCCAACTTGCAACAAGCGTTTGCCGACATGGTGAAACAATCCAAAACTTTGGTACAGCTTTCGGGAGGAGAACCGACTCTGCGAGAGGATTTACCTCTAGTCATTGAAGCGGCAAAAAAAGCCGGCTTGCTGTATGTGCAACTCAACACCAACGGGTTGCGCTTAGCAGAAGATCCTGCTTACGCCATACGTTTGGCGAATGCGGGTTTATCTTTTGTCTTTTTGCAATTTGACGGTCTTTCTTCTTCGGTTTATGAGTCACTGAGAGGGCGCGACCTTCTCGAGTTAAAAAAACAGGCCATAGCCCATTGCAATGATGCTGGCTTAGGAGTCACCTTGGTGATGACAGTGGTTCCCGGTGTTAACGATCAGCAAATCGGTGATGTTTTACAGTTTGCTTGGGAACAATCTCCGGTCATTCGGGGTGTTAACTTACAACCTGTTAGCTACTTTGGTCGCACTCCCAATTCCACCTCTCCTTTTGAACATCTTACCCTAGATACCCTAGCAGAAGAAATCGAAAAGCAAACTCACGGTGTTATTCCATCATCGAAACTTTTTCCAGCTCAGAATGATCATCCCTTATGCGGATTTCACGGAGACTTCGTGATCACATCAGAAGGTTTGCCGAAAGCGCTTTCGATGCCATCCAAAAAATGTACTTGTGGTAAAGGCTTAGTTTCTTCGGTTCCCAAACGCGAATTTTTGGCCAGAAGATGGCAAAGGAAACCTTCCATCTTTGACGGGAACCAAACACACCAAAGTCATGATTTGTTTGATTTGGAGTATTTTGCTCAACGAGTTCAGAGCCATGGTTTCACGATTACAGCAATTTCGTTTCAGGACGCCGAAAATCTTGATTTGGAGCGCTTACAACGATGCCGTTTACATGTCTATGACCAAGGACGCATGATTCCTTTCTGTGCCTATTATTATACCCCTCGGAGGTTGTTATGAGTGTGCGCGAATCAACACCCGATTGTTTGAGACCGGGTGGTCTTACTCTAACTGAACTGGGTATTCTTCAATGTGGGTTTCACGAAGGAGCTACTTTGGCAGATATTGGTTGCGGAAACGGAATCACGGTTGAGTATTTACTACGAAAAGGATATATGGCATATGGCGTAGATTTGCATGCCAAATCTCCATACATACGAGGGGATGCCGGTCAATTGCCATTTGACAATGAATCCATGGATGGTTTGCTCTACGAGTGTAGCTTTTCCAAGATGCAACACACCGATCAGGTTTTAGCGGAAGCTCGCCGTGTCTTAAGCAAGAAAGGAAAACTTTTGCTGAGTGATTTCTATGCACGCGGTGTTTCAGCCGATTTTCAAGGGTTATTAGGTCGGGTTGAGAGCGCGGATGAGATTCAACAACGTTTTCGAGCAGCCGGATTTCGTCTTACGTATTGGACCGACGCCAGTCAGGATGTACTGCAAACGTTTGGACAACTCATTTTGAACCACGGCTGCATAGAAACGATTCTCGGTGCGAACCGAGAACAAATGAAGGCGGCTAAGTGTGGGTACTTTTTATCCATATGGGAGGTTGAGCATGTACTCGGGAATTGAAAACTGGATTCTGAAACGATGTGGCTTAGCCTCTTTTCAAGACCTAGAAGATTGGCAGCAGGATCAATTGGCACGACAAACAGACTATGCCAAGCGCTCCTTGTTTTATCGTAACGGGTTGAGAGGTTTTACTACATCCGACGATCTTCGTTCCAACCCCTTACAGTTCCTATGTATACCTCCTAAAGAAGTATCCCGAATTACTACCTTACCCACTTCAGGTACCAGCGGCGTCTCCAAAAGAGTTTTTTTCTCAGAAGAAGACCTTCAACTGACCGTAGAGTATTTTCATGTCGGCATGCAAGAGCTCATGGCTCCACAACAAAAAGCAGCGATATTTATGCCGGGAGCAACACCTGGGAGTGTAGGTGATTTGTTAATTCAAGCTATTGAAGGCTTTGGAGGAGAAGCTGCCGCGTACGGGTTCATACGAAATCCTTATGATGCTCAAATTCAGGCCGCTGATGCCGACTGTTTATTGGGGCACCCCATACAACTATTGACCTTGTCCCGTATCGCTCCTCACTTACGTCCCAAATCGGTTTTATTGACCGGCGATCCTGTCCCTGCTTGGCTAATAACCGAAATGGAACAAACTTGGAGTTGTCGTATCCACCCTCATTACGGTCTGACAGAAAGCGGCTTTGGTTTAGCCGTCCGCGGAAAAGATGGCTATGGCGAACAAATATGCCATCCGTTTATTCGATTAGATATTATGGATCCTCAAACCGGTACGCTTGTACCCGATGGCGAGTGGGGTGAAATCGTTTTATCTACATTAATGCGCCAAGCGATGCCACTACTTCATTATCGCACCGGGGATTGCGGTCGCTGGCTTCCCGATACCTATCCAAAACGGCTTGATATCCGACAAAGTCGCATACAACAGCCACAGTTAGAGCGCAACTTCACCATTCACCATTTAGACCAAGCGGTCTTTTCGATAAAAGATGTTTTCTACTATACGGCAACGTTGAAAAAAGAGGGATTACTTCTTACCATTGACTCCCCAGCAGAGTATCACGATATTTCGGTGGCGTTGAAAAACGTATTACACCTTTCTATTCCTTGGCACATTGAGAAAAAAAAGATGCTTTGTGAACCAGGGAAACGAAAGATTGCAATAGAAGAATAAGGAGGAGAAATCATGGAATTCAAAAACGCTACGGTTGTAGCAAAAGCGAATATCTACTTCGAGGGCAAAGTAACCAGTCGAACCATTTTTACCGCGGAAGGTGTGAAGAAAACTTTAGGAATCTTCTTGCCCGGAGAATACCGTTTTCAGACGGGAGCCGAAGAGCTTATGGAGATTTTAGCAGGCAGAGTAGATATTCGTTTGTCCGGAGAACAAGTGTATACCCTCTATACTGCAGACACACACTTCAACGTTCCAGCGAATTCATTTTTTGACTTAAAAGTCTATGAAGTCACCGATTATTGCTGTACTTACTTGGAAGCATAACGGTCATCATGAACCCGGCAGACATCTGCCGGGCTCTTACAAGCAATCGTTATGTTTTCAAATACCATTCGAAGAAAGGAGACCTTCTATGAGAACCGGAGCTGTTATTGTTGCCGCCGGCTTGTCTTCCCGAATGAAGTCCTTTAAACCTCTGCTTCAGCTAGCTGGATCCACGGTCATCCGTACTGCCATTGAAACCTTGGTTGCAGCCAATGTTTCTCCGATTATCGTTGTAACAGGCCGAGATGCAGATTTATTGCAGCGACATTTGGTGAACCTTCCGGTACAATGCATATATAATAAAGATTATGCTACAACAGATATGTTTTTCTCTGCGAAGCTAGGTATGAAGCAAATCCGCACCCTTTGTGATCGATTTTTCTTCTTACCGGTCGACGTTCCTCTGTTCTCCAAACGAAGTTTATTGACGATGATGGGCTACTTTGACTATTCTCGGTCCGAAATATTGGTTCCCTCTTATAAAGGACAGGAAGGTCATCCGGTCCTAATGGACGCTATGCAGATTGATGAGTTGCTAAAAGATTCTGGAGAACAAGGTCTTAAGGGCGCTTTGGAACGGTTAACCAGCCATAAAGAAGTATTGGAGTTACCGGATGCCGGGACGATAATGGATGCCGATAAACCGGAAGAGTACCAACAATTGAAGCGCTATGCTGCCAATATGGCGCAGGCAGATCCGTTAACATTGCAATTGGATGTGACGATTTTACGGAAAGAACCGTTTTTTAACAAAACATTTGCGCGTCTCCTCCGTGCAGTGGAACGAACTCAGTCCATTCGGCAAGCTTGTCTTCTGCAGCATATCTCTTATTCCAGTGGTTGGAAGCAAATAAAAATGGCGGAAAGCCAGTTAGGCTTTCGTTTGGTGGATAGTCAGCAGGGTGGACAAAAAGGCGGTCAAACACACTTAACCGAACAAGGATCGGAGTTTTTGAACACATACACCTCTTATCATCTTGAATTAGAACGATTAGGCGAAACCCTTTTCAGGGATAGATTTCAACAATTTCTGGAGTTAGAGGAAGCAAAGTAATGGAGGAGGACGCATGATACAACATCTCTTCTTACAAGGTCCTTCGGGGATTGGAAAATCCACCGCGTTGCTTCGTGCTTTACAACAAAGTGCTCTTCCCGTCGGTGGTTTCTTGACCCAACGATTGTTCCGCCAGGGAAGATTATACGGATATGCTATGATTCCTGCGGAACAAGCAACTCGTGTGTATGATGATGCCACATACGAAAATCCATCTTGTTTTTTGAAAGCGGAAGCCGGTCAATTAACCTTTGACTCAACCCGATTCTTGACCGACTTTCTGAGCTTCACTTCTCATGGCTCCATATTGCTGTTGGATGAAATTGGCGGAGCGGAGTTGATGATACCGGAAATCCGTCAAGCAATTCAATTGGTATTGGAAAAGCCCATCCCTATCTTAGGTGTATGGAAATCTCGGGAAAACCTACTTCACATGATACATCACGGAAAAGCTCCTATTGAATTGTTGTCTTATCATCAAGAAATGGAACGACTACTATCTTCTCAAAAACAAACCTTACTGTTAGATGGTATACCAAATGATGCAGAGTTATTGCGGTTCATAAGAAGTAATGGCCTTAGCAAAGACTTACCTGGGCGGTCCTTTTGCATGGAGCGATTATCCAATTGCTCAGAAGCCATTCGCAAGCATTGTCTACTGGTCGCCAAAACAACAGAAGCCCTTTGCTTTGCCTTCTCTGCTAAGGATCCGGAAATGCTTCTTCAGGCGGCGCTACTCCACGATGTCGAGCGCCACAGTCCTCATCATGATCAGAAATTAGCCCAAGAAATGGTCGAAGCCGGATACATTAGGTTAGCTTCATGTATTCGACAGCATATGCATCTACAAGAGGAGTTCTATCATTGCGACGAAGCATTGCTTTGGCTAGCCGATAAATGCTGCTTGGAAGACCAACTTGTACACCCGAAAATTCGCTTTGAAGAAAGTATCCTACGATATGGGCCGACAGACCGCATAAAAAAGAATCTAAGGGCTTTACAATCCTTTGCACTTTCGGATCAATGGGATCCGAAGAAATTATTCCTTCAAGGAGGTTCCTATGAAAACAATCTTTTCCGCCTTACTGAAGACGCTTGCAGTTGAAGATGCTGTGTTGGTTACCATTGTCGCAGGCTCTGGTTCTACTCCCCGCGGTGCAGGTGCAGCGATGGTAGTGAAAAAGGAAGGGCGCGTTACAGGTACCATAGGTGGTGGTGCTGTGGAATACAAGTCTCAGCAATTGGCCATAGAACTTTTGCTGCAAAAATCGCATGGACAAAAGGAATTTCTCCTGACTCCCAATCAAGTCGAAGACCTTGGCATGGTTTGTGGCGGAGATGTTCGAGTGTATTTTCGCTTTTTTTCAAAAGACAATATCTCTGAGAAACTTTTTATTGAAACCGTACTACAACGCTTTCATAAAGATGAAGACAGTTGGTTTCTAATGGATCTTCCACACAATCTTTTGGGTTTATATTCTGTTTCAGAAGGGTTTCAGGGATTCACGATTCCTGAAGAGCAACTGAAATATCTTCTGCGCTTCAAAGCAGTAGAAAAAAGTGGCATCTATGCTCATCCTTTGAAATCAAGTGGCAAAGTAGTGGTCTTTGGCGGGGGGCATGTTGCACAAGAGTTGATTCCAATTCTTACTCAGGTGCATTTTACGTGTTATGTCTATGACGACCGACCTGACTTTGTTACGGAATCTTTGTTTCCTCAAGCAGCCGCACGAATCTTGGGCTCATTTGAGCAAATAGATCAATATGTTGACTTACAGGAGTGTGATTATGCCGTCGTGATGACTCGTGGTCACTCGTATGATTACATTGTTCAAAAACAGCTACATCGTCGTCCCTTAGCTTACTTGGGTATCATAGGAAGTCGTAAGAAAATGGCTACCGTCTTTGAACGTCTGAGAGAAGATGGCATCTCACAAGACCAACTCGCTACCGTGTATACCCCCATTGGACTACCGATAAAAGCAGAAACACCCGCGGAAATCGCTGTATCCATTGCTGCCGAAATGATTCGTGTACGGGCAGAACGGAAAGAACGATCATGACCAACCATCGAAAATCTTTATGGTTGTTACTATCCTTTACACTTTTATTGTTCGCCTTGATCTTATTGTCCTTTTTACTGGGTCGCTATCCGATTTCTCCCATGGAGTTATTCCGCACAGTTGGAGAGCGCATACTACGCACAAACCAATCCTTGAATCGTCCCGTGACAGCGACCGAAACCGTTCTATGGAACATTCGTTTACCTCGTGTGTTAGCCGCTTGTTTTGTCGGTGCGTGTCTTTCGGCGGCAGGGGCTGCTTATCAAGGCGTCTTTCAAAACCCTATGGCTTCTCCTGATATTCTTGGTGCAACCGCCGGAGCTGCCTTTGGTGCAGCATTTGCCATCCTCATGGACTTTAGTCAAACCGGTATTGTCTTATCTGCCTTCTCCTTTAGTATCGTTGCTGTTGCATTGGTTTGGATGGTAGGGCAACGAGCCAGAGGGAGTCGTGTCTTAGGATTGATTTTATCGGGTATCATGATTGGTTCTTTGTTCTCTGCAGGGACATCCTTTATCAAACTGGTTGCAGATCCTCAGGACCAGTTGCCGGCTATTACATATTGGCTCATTGGTAGTCTTGCAGGTGTTCAGCAAACCGATGTGATGTTTGTAAGTCCGATCATGATCCTTGGTTTACTGACTTTGCTGTTAGTTCGTTGGCGAATCAATTTACTAACCCTGGGCGACGAACAGGCTCGTGCTTTGGGTGTCAATGCCCAAAGATTACGGTTGGTGGTGATCCTTTCTTCCACTTTAATCACCGCTTCTGCTATATCGATTAGTGGGATGATTGGCTGGGTTGGTTTGGTGATACCTCATTTATCTCGACGGTTAGTTGGGAGTAATTATCGTTACTTAATGCCCTTATCTATGATTTTTGGAGCAGCCTTTCTTTTAGCGGTCGACAATGTATCACGCACACTCATGACGACAGAAATCCCCATAGGAATTCTGACTGCCGT
>CALCNS010000245.1 GCA_937897315.1 uncultured Bacillota bacterium | reverse complement strand
ATCTTGATCTAACCCAATCACAAGACCGTTGCCATTCATACGTTTCAATATTTCTTCTGTATGTCCACCACCGCCCAAAGTACAATCGACGAAGGTCTTACCAGGTTGTGGATTCAGCAGCTCTATCGTTTCTTTCAACAAGACACTTTGGTGTAAGAATTCTTGCATAACATCCCTCCTAAACGGAAGGGAGCAAACGCTCTAAGTGCTCCGCTGTTTCTTCGTACACCTTGGTTGCTTCTTCTTGATACTTCATCCAAACATCATAACTCCATATTTCAACTCTGTTGGAAACGCCAAGAATGACGGTATCTTTTTCTATGAATGCATGATTTTTTAATTGAGGAGTCAATAAAATGCGACCTTGCCTGTCCGGTTCACATTCGGAAGCATTTGAGAAAAATAATCGGTTAAATGCTCGCGCTTCACTATTGGTCATCGGTAGTTTTCGAAGTTGTTCTTCTAACTTTGCCCATTCAGTTAATGTGTATATAAATATGGCTCGGTCCAATCCGGCAGTAGCAATAAAGCGACTGCCTAAATTTTCGCGGAAACGGGAAGGGATGGTTAATCTGGATTTCTCATCCAAGGCATGCTGATAGTTGCCTAAAAACATAGCCATTCCTCCTTTTATTCCCCACAATGACCCACATAGACCCATATTCAACACTAAAAACGAAACTCCTTCTATTTTTTAAAAATTTTTTCAAAAAAAACAGCCCTTGTTGCTTTCAAGAGCTGTTGATATATCTTCATAAAGTTATGCTTTTTTGAGTTTAGCCAATCCTCGCCACAATTCGTCTCCATCGGGTGGTTCGACAGGAGTCCATAAATTTGAGACCAGGATTTCTTTGGCGGTATCTGTGGTAAATCGACCAATCACTTGAGCTTCAATCCCATGACTTTGAAGCAATTCAACCAATTGTGATCCGTTGGGAGAGGAGATCAACATACTTCCACTAGATAGAAATCGCAAAACATCCACATTCAAACGAGAACAAATACATGCTGTTAGTGGGTGTACAGGAATTTGCTCCGTATGCAAACGGAAACCCAATCCGGCTCCGCTGGCCATTTCAAACAATGCCCCCAAGAGTCCCCCTTCTGTTATATCATGCATCGCATGAACACCGAATGAAGTCGCAATACGAGCTTCTGGGACCACACTGATTTTGCGTATCATTTCTTTCGCAACGAGTAATTCTTCTTGACTACACCACTGTCGAATCGAATCTTCTGCATCGGTTGCTAAAATTGCCGTGCCTTCCAAACCAATTGTCTTCGTTACAATGATATCATCTTCGGCTTTCGCACCATCGGTAGCTAACATATCTTGATGTTTCACACGACCCACAACGGTTGTGGATAATACAATCCTTGTGACTGCATCGGTGAACTCCGTATGACCACCGCTAATCTCAATATTCAGTTCATTAGCAGCTTGAGCAGCATCTTGCATGACTAGCTCAATCTCATGTAAACTCGCATCTGGAGGTGCTAAAATCGTCAATAAACAGCACACAGGTTCTGCCCCGTTTGAGGCGACATCGTTGGCAGAAACATGCACTGCCAACCATCCGCTATGATGCCCTGCTCCAGTAATGGGATCAGTAGACATGACACATAGCTCGTTCTCCAGATCAATCAATGTGGAGTCTTCTCCCAATGCAGAGCGTAGTATGACTTCAGGTCTGCGTTGAGTAAGATGACGAAAGACATACTGGTTCAGTTCGTCTGGTGTAAGTTTTCCTGCACGCATGTTCCCATCCTCCAACTTGAAGTTTCGAAAGCTTACCCAGTATAACAAAGCCATTTCCGACTGTCAATGAACAAAAAATCGGAACCTCGTCAACTGCAAGGTTCCGACAGAGTTCTTATTCTTCTTTTTCAAATTGATCTTTGCCTACACCACAAACCGGGCAAACCCAATCTTCGGGAAGATCTTCAAATGCTACGCCATTTTCGTCAGCCGGATCATAAAGATACCCACATACGATGCAACGATATTTCGCCATAAAAAACCCCTCCTTCTTTGAATTCTATTCTTATCATTTCTATATTCCTGTTTGAAATCCTTCTTTGACTTCAAACCAATCGATGCACGTTTTTGAATTTGGATAATCATAAACAAAGCCAAAAAGCGTTTTATTCTCTGTGTAGTCCATTGTCTCTTGAAAGGGTGATAAGATGCACTGAGTCGATAACCCCAGATACGCAGCCCGATACTTAGGCTTACTTGCTGAAAATTGCCGAGCATGACGTGCATCGACACCTAGTAACACTCTTCGCTTATCTTCGGATGAAACCTCCCAATGATACAAAGAAATGGGGAACACTTCATCTGCGTATTTCAGAAAAAAATCCAACTTCATTCTCTGTAACAACCACATTCTCTTCTTTTCGTTTTGGACCTGATCTACAATGAAGCACCATAGATGCTGCCAATGTGTCGCTTCTTTCCCACCAAATTGAAGCCAATGATGTTCCTCATAATACTGAGCAAGTGTTTCAAAGCAAAGAAAAGGTTGGGGGAAAAAAGAGACCAGCCCTTCTATGGTGTAATGATAGCGTCCGGTGTTGCCATATCGTTCAAATACCTCTTCGATGTGGTGTAATCGAAGCAAGTCTCTCGCCGAGATTTGATGTGTCTGTAAGACTTCATAAGGTGGCTCCGGGTCGTATACAATGCCGAAACGCCGGGCTTGTTTCTCCACTCCAGTACCGGGTAGAACTTTTAAGAAACCCAATTGCAACATATCGGCACCTAAATCATAGACGTCATTAAAAGACTTCGAAAACTCCATATAGGTTTCTCCCGGCAATCCTGCGATGAGATCCAAATGCAAATGAATCGTTCCCAAATCTCGAATTTGTTTTACCATTGTAGAAATCTTCTCGAAGTTCGTAACACGTTGTACCAAGGCTAAGGTTTGAGGATTTGTACTTTGAATGCCAATTTCGAACTGAAACAACCCTTTAGGAGCCTTTCGAAGCAACTCAATGTCTTCCTGTTCAAGGAGATCCGCTGCCAATTCAAAATGAAAGTTCGTTTGCGGTGCTTTGTCAATCAGATACTCCCAAATATTCCTTGCTCTAGATTTGTTTGCATTAAAAGTTCTGTCAACAAATTTCACTTGCTGGACTCCGGCAGAGATAAAGCGGTCGAGTTCGATAAAAACTCTTTCTAAGCGTTGAAATCTCAATGGTTGATGAACGGAAGATAAGCAGTATTGACAAGAATAGGGGCAACCTCGTGAGGACTCATAATAAAGGATCTGATGTTTTGCACCTTGAAGTTCTTCGGCGGTATATGGGAACGGCAAAGTCTCCATCTCCATGACATAAATCGCAGAATTTAAGGTCTTATCTTTTGTTTCCTGCCTGTGAATCAATCCCGGAATGTCCTGAAAAGTCTGATGTTGATTCCAATGTTGTAAAAAGGCAGGGAAACTCTCTTCTCCCTCTCCACAAAAGATGCCATTCGCCCAAGAATACTGTGCTAAAGCTTCAAAGGCACGATACCCCACTTCCGGACCTCCCAATAGTACAGGTAACGAGGGCAGCCATTGCTTCAACCGATTACCAATTTTGGCAATCTCTTTCATGTTCCAAATATAGCAAGAAAAGAAAATCAGATCCGGCTGTAATAAGAAAAGCTCTGACGCGATTTTCTGCCAATCATCATTAATGGTATACTCTTTGACGATCAAGGACATTGGCGCTTCGGCCTTCTTCATGAGAAAAGCCTGACGCAACGAACGAACTGCCAACGAGGTATGCACATATTGACTATTAAGTGTCGTTAGAATCACATTCATAAGACCCCTCCTTCCGTAAGTATTATGATGGGTCTGGGAAGAAAAGTCCAGATGTTTTAGCAACTGACAGCTTATTCTTTTGCTCAAGAAGGAAACTTCATAAGAAAAAGAGAAAAAGAAAGAAGTCACAAACACCGGATTCAAGAAGAATCCGGTCAAGAAATAAGGAGGCTCACCCATGAAAGAAAATATGCAATTTTTGTTGGATACCATGGAAGACCTAAAATCCACTGGACTGTATAACAATATTCGTACCATCGAATCTGCACAAGGTGCGTGGATTCAAGTAGATGGAAAAAAAGCATTGAATCTATGCTCCAACAACTATTTGGGATTGGCCAACCATCCTCGCATGGTACAGGCGGCTAAGGATGCGATTGACGCCTATGGGGTAGGTCCTGCTGCGGTTCGCTCTATCGCCGGAACCCAATCCATCCATGTTCAACTCGACCAAGAAGTTGCCAAGTTTAAAAAAGTAGAAGCTGCCCTTACCCTTCAGGGAGGTTTTGTTGCCAACCAAGCAGTCATATCCCCTTTAGTCGGCAAAGCAGATACCATTGTATCGGATGAATTAAATCATGCGTCCATTATTGACGGTGCTCGTTTGTCCGGTGCAAAGATTAAAGTGTATCGTCACAACGACATGGCTCATCTCGAAGAAGTTCTGCAAGGTGAAAATGCCGGTAGAGTTTTGGTGATTACCGATGGAGTCTTTTCGATGGACGGCGATGTTGCAAACTTACCAAAAATCGTGGAACTATGCGAAAAATATGGTGCGATGTCCATGGTAGACGACGCCCATGGTGAAGGTGTCTTAGGTACCGGAGGTCGTGGTATAGTCGATCACTTTGGTCTGCATGGACGTTGTGACATTGAAATTGGCACCTTTTCCAAGGCAATTGGCACAGTAGGCGGTTTTATTGCCGGCTCCGCTGTTTTAATTCAATACCTCAAGCAAAAAGCACGTCCCTTCCTGTTCAGCTCAGCCCTTCCTGCCGCAGATGTCGCAGCCACTTTGGAAGCCATTCGCATTTTGAGCGAAAGCACTGAACTCGTTGATCGTTTGTGGGAGAATGGCCGTTTCTTCAAAGCCGGAATGAAGAAACTAGGTTTCGACACCGGGGTTTCCGAAACCCCCATCACTCCTGTTATGTTAGGCGAAGCAGAT
>CALCNS010000244.1 GCA_937897315.1 uncultured Bacillota bacterium | reverse complement strand
CATGATTAACAGTGGTTTTTATTTCACTGTCTCTCATAAAGGGAGCATATCATTTGGTTGCCAGCTTTCTTGTTTATTCGGTCTCCTGAGCGGTTCGAGCAATGATTTCTTCCTGATGATACTGATCTAAGTTGACAAAGTAGTCACTGTACCCTGCCACGCGAACCAGTAAATCCCGATACTCCTGGGGATTGGCTTGTGCTTTTCGAAGCGTCTCGGTATCCACCACATTGAATTGAATGTGGTGTCCTCCCAAGCGGAAATAGGTGCGAACCAAAGCCGCTAGTTTAGCAATCCCTTCTTCCCCTGCCAAAGCTGAAGGCAAGAAGCGTTGATTCAGCAAGGTTCCACCAGATAAACTTTGGTCCATTTTGGCCAGTGATTTTACGACAGCAGTGGGCCCGTTACGATCGGCTCCGTGTGAAGGCGAGGTGCCATCGGACTCCGGTAAATGAGCCAACCTGCCATTGGGCGTTGCACCCAGCATTTTACCGAAGTAGACATGACAAGTGGTGGAGAGCATATTCAGATGATATGTTCTTCCTTTGGTGCTTTCACGCCCTTCAATTTGACGAACCAAAGAAGCATACACCTGTTTCATAATGCCATCGGCTTGGTCATCATCATTTCCAAAGAAGGGTGTTTGGTGTAGTAACTGCTGTCGTAAGACCTCGTGTCCTTGGTAATTATCTGCTAACGCTTCAAGGATTTGAGACATGGACACATGCCTCTCCTCGAACACGTGTTTCTTTAACACCGATAAACTATCGGTGATGGTACCAATCCCGCAACACTGGATGTAGGTTGTGTTGTATTTGGGACCATTGTCATAATAATCCTTACCCGATTCAATGCACCCTTCTATGAGCACCGAGAGGAAGGTAGCCGGAGCGAATTTACGATACATGTACTCTAAGTAATTATTGACACGGATTTTGGTGTCAATTACAAATTTCAGTTGTTTCTCAAAAGCAGCATACAAAGAAGGATAATCCTCAAAAATATGAGGATCCCCGGTTTCCAAACCGATTTTTTTGCCGGTCAGTGGATCTGTTCCATTGTTTAGCACTAATTCCAAAACTTTTGGCACATTTAAATACCCTGTCAGCAAGTAGGCTTCCTTGCCAAAACATCCCGTCTCGATGCAACCGCTGTTGCCACCTTCTCGAGCATCTTCTACTGTTTTTCCGGCTCGGACTTGTTCCATAATCACCATATCCGTGTTAAAGACCGAAGGATATCCGTATCCTTTGCGGATGACTTTTGCGGCAGTACGTAAAAATCGTTCTGGGGTTTTGGCACTGATTTGCACGTTGCATTGAGGTTGCAACAAATGCAGTTCCTCAAACACCTCAAGCAAAAGATACGACACTTCGCTGACACCATCGCTGCCATCGCGCTTCAAGCCACCAATATTAATATTGACAAAATCGTTATAGGTCCCACTCTCTAAAGCAGTGACTCCCACTTTGGGCGGTGCAGGGTGATTGTTGAACTTAATCCATAAACAACTTAAGAGCTCTTTGGCTTGTTCGCAACTCAGTGTTCCAGTAGCGATTTCTTTTTCATAATATGGGGTCAAATGCTGGTCCAAATGTCCCGGGCTCATGGAGTCCCAGCCGTTTAGCTCCATGATGGTACCCAAGTGAACAAACCAATACATTTGAAGTGCTTCATGGAAGGTTCTGGGAGCATGGGCCGGAACCCAACGGCAGCAGCTGGCGATGCTCTGCAATTCATCTTTTCGTAGAGGGTTTTGTTCGGATTTCGCCAGTTGCTCTGCTTTCTCGGCATGGCGTTCCGCAAAACGAATCATCGCTTGGCAAGAGATGATCATTGCTTTCCATTGTTCGTTCTTTGCCCCAGCTTCTGGATCGTGCAACCAATCGATTTTTCTTTGTTGAGCTTCGATCTGAGCGATAAAATCCAACAACCCAAAGGAATAAATTCGACCATCCAAGGTTGTATGACCGGGAGCGCGTTGCTCCATGAATTCGGTAAACAGCCCCGCCTCATACAAGTGTTTCCAAGTATCGTCGATTTCGGCAAAAGCCTTGTCCCGCATACTACGACCACGCCAATAAGGGATGATTTCTTGTTCATACAACGTGCGGTCGGCAGTAGAGACCTTATAACTGGCCATTTCACGGGTGTTTAAAATATCGAGGTCCTCTAGAGAGTGGCAGGTCAACTCAGGAAACGAGGGAACGACTGCAGGTGCATGTCCTCGTTCCCCGACGATGATTTCATCTTCCCCTATGTATATTTCCTTATGATCACACACATGATAAAAGTTCTTGGCTCTCATCACTGGAACCGAGTATTTACCGTCATTAGCCCGATAAAAATCGGTGACCAACTTCGCACGCTCCGCCGAAAGACGGACGACTGCTTCTCTGCTTTGTGCTCTTAATCTGGCGATTCGTTCGTTCATGGTATTTCCTCCTACACCTGTTCTACTTTTAGACCATAGGTCTTCAAGAAGTCTATGGCCGTTTGTATCTGCTCACCTGTTGGCATCGTGATATGTGGTAA
>CALCNS010000243.1 GCA_937897315.1 uncultured Bacillota bacterium | reverse complement strand
ATAACGAAATAGATACCTTTAACAAAAGGAAGTTTTGATTTTACGCCGTCTGGATCAGCTTTGTACTGTTTTAAAGTAACATACTCTGTAAGTTTGTATTTTTTCATGATGTCCAGAGTGAAGTCACTGTATTCATCCTTCATAAGTATCCCTCCACCTCTAGTATGACCCGCGTGATAAACCCGATCTTCAATTTCAACCTTTGTTAGGTGCAGTAAGCTCTGCTTTTCTGCCCAGCGAAGTGTTTCCCGCCATCGTAATCTTTTATCATTATCGTTTGAGAAGACCCAACCATTCAGAATTAGCGGCGTTGGTGGCCCTCCTGATTCCCGAATTCCGACAACATTCGAAGGCAGTTTAATTCCAGTTTTTATCTCGTATGTAGCACATAAGTCTTTGAATATCTCATTCCATCTTCTTGGATTCGGGCATATATAATCCTGCTGCATTGTTAAAGCTCCTTTCAATTATAATGTTTTAGCACTAAGCCTGATAATATTCCCAGGTAGTGCCTCGAACATATCATAGAGACCACATCTTGCTCTAATCTGGTTATACTCCGCTTTGCTGCCATCTTTTTTCCTATAGAGCTCTCTTCTGTAAATTTCATCGGCTAAGTCCGCTGCATGCATTTGTTGACCTTCAACTTCTTTTAAAACAACCTGCATAGCCTCATGAAGGGTCAACTTTGGTTTTTCCGAGGCTTCGTATTTACTCGATTTTAACAGTTCTTTTGGAGCATCTACCCTCGAAATTATATACATCGGTTTATTATTGCGCAGTATTATTATGTGACCTTGTGAATCGACTAAATCTAACACCTTCTCTGGTGAATCAAGTAGCCGGTCAAACGAAACGAGAGATTCAAGATTAAATGACATATTTCCACCTCCAATAGTAGAGTAACACAAGCTCGTATAAATATCAAGACCTTATACGTATAAAATTTATTTTTATATGAAGCGGGATTCATTCAAGACAACTCAAAACAATCGACCACCGAAAAAGTAACCGTTTTTTTGAGTTGTTGCTTATTACTTGTCTCCTTTTTTGTCAACACTGGTCATAATTCCACACAAATCATTTCAAACTGCTTGATTTCTAGTTTACCACACACAATTTTTGTTCGTGTATGAACAGCTAACCGGGAATACCCGTTCTTGAACAATTTAAAAAACCCCTCCGAGTGGAGGGATTTTCTGCTTTTGGATTAAGTTAAGCCAACCTGAGTGTACTGAATTTGGAGTTGGGGTGAGTAGCAATGCTTCTATTACTGTATTCTGTTTGTGTTTGATTCTTCAAATAGAAAAATATCCATAGGTTTCGAATATGCTTAAAGAATTTCTTCTGTGAAGTCTGTCAAGTTAATCGAGCCTACTTATCAAACTATAAGCCTTATCGGTGTCAATCCGAAAATGGCGAACTACTGCTCGGAATTTCTCTCGAGAAGTTAAACCTGCTGACTCAATATTCACTGCCCAATGATATGGCCATGTTGTCTTTGGCAATGCTTTGATGTGGTTAAATACAAGCTCAAACATTTCTGAATCTTCTCGGAAAAAATTGAGCTCAGACCATTCGGCAAGCGCTTCGCTTACACGTTTATATTTTTTCCCTTTTGAGGAGAATTTGTTGGTTCTTACTTCATATTGTTCGTTTAATCCAGCATCTACAATTGCATGTGTATGTTCATGAATCAAAGTCCCAAGTGTGAGTTTTCTAACCGTTTCTTCTAATAAAACATTATATTGATCACTGATAAATTGATTCTTTACATAGTTTTGCTCTACATACCTTTTTGCCTCATCACGTATTTCGTCAACAGCAATTACTACAATCCCGCTTCCTTGAATCCAAATATTTTCCGGATAGCCCTTTGACCCATAGCGCTGAAATAAGGTCTCTCTTTGCAAAGGATGAATATAGCAACCAAGTAAATCAATTGAAGTCACAAAGGTGAAAGAAGAAAGCAATAACGAAAAAAGGTTCTTAAGTATTCTTTGTGTTGATTCATAAAGTTGAACAACATCTGCGAGAAGGGGATTGCCCCAACTTCTATCTAACAGTTCTTCTAATTTTTTTGTTTCAGAAGAAGTAAAATATGGTTGCCAATGATTATAACTTCCACGTGAGTATCTATTATAGTCATTATAAGTATCTCTTTCGATATCAATTTCTCCTTGTTTCACCATGTTTTTTAGAATTTTCGTTATTTCTTCCGCATTGTTACAATATAGCCTAAATTCCCGCTCCATGTCACCCAGAACACTCTTTTCTGGAAGCTTTCGAGCAAGTTCCAAAAATCGACACGGCATGCATTCCGAAATCCATCTCAACTTCTGCCGTTTCTCTGTGTCCAACGAAGTAAAATGAATATAGTCTGATTCTCCAAGGTGTTCACGGAAATCAATTCTGCCATTTCCCTTTTCATAGAAACCTTGAACATGAAATGTTAATTCCACCCCCCTACAGAAGTCAAAAAGGTTTTCCATATTTTGAACAAGTATCTCCCAATCCATATCGAGTTTTAGATATTCACGTTCCCCAAATCTCGAGTCTCGATCAACCAAAAGTGTTGGTACTGGGTAATATCGTAGTCCCGTCATCTTTTCAAGATAAGGTATAACTTTACTTAAGTCTTCTAGAACTAATTCAGCCACATGATCATACTGATCATTGAAATTCATAACGAATGCAGAACAAACAGATTCTTTGTTCATTTTATCCCTCCTACAAATAGGTCACATAACAGTGAATGTAAACTTCAGTATATAGAATTACAGCTTAAGCAACAATTGCTTTTCTCTTCATGCTTGAGTAAAACATGAAGGTTTTAGAAACAATCGATGTATAAATTGTAGGGCTTATTACTAGGACCTGTACTCGTTTTTGAGTTGTTGGATTTGTATAAAACGGTCACTCCTTAGAAATCGGGTTAGAGTAATGCTTTTAACTATGGGGATTACTCTTTTATAAACTACTGTTCAATACCCTTTTCAATTTCTTCGTCAAGAAGGTTCATATTATCATGGGTTCTTGCAAAAGACGAATTCTTAATAATTTTACCCATATCGAACCCAAATAAGAGATTAACAATCCAAAAGAAAACTAGAACTACTATGATTGGGATAACGCAAGTTGTTATGACCATAATCGCAACTGCTTCAATGAGCGCCAAAAGCGTGTTTTCTGCCAATTTAAGAATCTGAGAGATCATTCTTCCGATTCCAGAAGTAACATTGAACAGGTAATACTCGATTTTCTCTATCCAGTTTCGATCCTCTTCAATAATTTCTTGTTTCTTTTCTTCTATATCTTTTTCATTTTGCTCCGCAGCTACAATTGCTTCGTTTATAGACGCTTGGCTAGTCTCATATAACAAATCACTTACCCGAACACCAGCCGGTATTATGGCTAATATAACAAGACCAAGTATCACTAGTTTTATCGCTGTATCCCTCAAAATTTTTTCCCTAATGAAGCTATACGCGATTCCCAGCATACAAGCAAAGGGGATAATGATACTAAATGATATGTAACCGACAACTCCTACTAAAACCTTTTGAAGTACAATTGCGCCCAATATAATAATGAATTTTGGAGTTAACGCTGCAATTTGGTTCGCAATAGGTGTCCCTATATCGTCGGGAATCAACGAAATTAACGTTGAGGTCGCAGCGGATGATGCCGCTAATGCCATTACGGCTTTCTCTTTTTCCTCTAACGAATCAATGGTCGCTTTATGGAAGTCCGGTGACATAAATACATTTGACAAGACGAAATAAGATAATAAAGCGATTGTGATCCATGCTATAACTTCAACAGCTTGTCTAAGTATATGCCGACTTTGACGATTGGTCATGTTATATCTCCTTTGTTAAGTTTATGATATCTGCCCGGTTAAAACCTAATACAAATAAATCTAGTTAGAAATTAATCTAACACTCGAAGACTCCAACTGCTTAGCTACGCCCAGCATCAACTCCCCAACCTCTGCATCTCAAACACCATACCAAATTTAAACATCGCCTTCTGGCATTCCACCAGTTGCTTATCGCGGTATCCTTCTTCACTGTAGAGCAGCGAGAACATAGCTAAGGTTTCTAACACCTTCAGGTGCTCCTCAAATTGATCCGATTCCGGAGTCTTATAATCAATACCAATGGCATTGAGGACATGCACACCCATGCTGTTGAGCCCTAGTTCGGCAACAAGTGTTTCGTAAATCCCATTGGCAAACAACTCTTCCCTGTTTTGCTGCCAATGATACACAGCCCCCATACCGGCATAAGCACTCGCACCAAGAGATGCCATGATGTAGTATACGGGGTCCATAAGAAAGCGATCACCAAATAACGCAAATAACTCAGAATGTATTCTCCCAGTCACTTGTTCCGCTTGGTCCATCAGTTCCGGAATATTGGGGTAGGTATTGGTTTCCTTGAGAAGTTCGTGTTCAAAGCTGTAGGGCAATAACTTAAGCCATATCTCGTCTGCTTTCAGGTAGGTGCTAACTTCTTGTGTTTCATTTCCACTGGAATCTACCATGTTGCTCACTCCCCTCATTTGCTGAATACGCTTTCCACTAATGTTTCAAACTCTTTATCTTAATCCAACACTTTGCTGAAAAACACTGCAAAGCCAAACGTGCCTTTGCCTATGCCCGCACTGGCTTCGGGGTCGATGATCGCGTTCAAGGGGATCGTTTTGACGACAGTGAAACCATCTGCTTTTCTCTTGGCAAGAGCTTTTCCCAATAGTTCTAAAGAGGTTTCACAACGAATCACTATTTCGTGAACGAATCTGGTTTTGCGGCCGGTTTTGTTGAGAAGCAGGATGACATCGTTTGTGTAAAGGCCATGGGCTTTTCTGAACATGGCACCGCCTGTTTTCGACTGCACCGGGGTAATATCTGAGACCTCAAATCCTTTATCTAAAAGCTCATCCAGATCATCATTACGCCTGCTGAGGCTGAACACATAGAATTGTTGTTCCAAGGTTTCGGTCATCCCTCATCGTCCTCTCCACTGGTTACGGTTAGGTTAAATGTGTAGCCGTTTCGTGAGGATGGGTGTTACTCCGGCAGAATGCGAAGCCCCCTAGAACCTAGGTAGACGAAGAGCATTTGAATTTTCTTATCTCGAATCATTTTAACGGAAGCTTTATATTTTGCATACACCCTGGAATTCCAAGTGGAAGTAATAAACACAATGTTCTCGCAATTGGGGCAAATCATTACCGCATGCTCAAAGCACTTGCTGAGGTACTCTTCAAACTTGGAGTCTTTGTTGCAGATTACAACTAACACCTTGGTGCATCCCAAGCTACCGGTATCACAAGGAATTAGATTATACCCTGCATCGTATGGATCATGACCATGACCGTATGGTCTTCTCCGGCGAGAGGATTCTTTGCCCACAATAGGCAAGCGAATTTCCCTTTCGTTATAAGGATCATTGAGATCATCTAGCAAATCTCCTAATGCTTCTGCAGGATCAAAGTCCCCGCGCTCATTTGACGCAGCTTTTTCCACGGCATTAGCTAACCTTTCAAAGATACCGCCAATAGAGCGCAGCCCTGCTTTTTCGAGCAAAATGTTAAGGTCCTTACTGAAAATTTCCGAGTCCCAGTCCATAATCTTACCCTCCTTTAGATGTTTTTGATCTTCTCACACATTCCGCGTGGGTTTAACTAAATAATAATCAGTTGACTTTGAATTTGTATTCACCATTTGCAATTGATTCCATTATATCTTGCATCAGATTTATTTTTTCTTTATAATTCTTTTCATCATAAGTAATATAGCCAATGGTCATATGTTTGCCATTTTTGAAAACCTTCTTTTGAAATTCTGGTGTTCTACTTTTAAAATAATCGAACAAGCTCCACCTTACTTCATTACTTTTTTCGGTAACTCCAGTCATTTTAACAGCTATTAAATTATCCTCAATTTGTAAATATACATCGTCCACAAGTGTTTCAAATAACCCGCACGCATTTAATTCAGCGTTACCTAGGTAAAACCACCACAATCCCCAAAAGCCATTGGATTGGTTTGGAATATAACCCCAACCGCCTCCTCTGCTAAGACTAATAATATTGTCGTTAATTAAATGGCTAAAAAAACCTCTGTATACATGGTTATACTCAATTCTCCAAAGCTCGATTTTTGTGTTCATATATGCTTTGGTCTCGGTCTCAATTTCAAGCAAATTTTCATAATAATCAGTAAATATCGCGTTTTTTGCAGTGTTTATATACTTTGAGAAGACGTCTATAAGATCTTTTCTTGTGATTTGAACATCAACGTGTCCTGTGAAATTTTCCT
>CALCNS010000242.1 GCA_937897315.1 uncultured Bacillota bacterium | reverse complement strand
ACCACCGAGATCTACACTCTTTCCCTACACGACGCTCTTCCGATCTGGATGAAGTTCTGCGTGTCATTGCCGATATTCTTCGCAAAATTTCGCCTGAGCACGCCATTATCTCCCGTTTTGGCGGAGAAGAATTCACGGTTTTACTTCCCGATACAAAGATTGATGTTGCTATGGTCTATGCCGAAGACATACGCCAGAAGATTCATGCATATGCCTTCGAGGGAGAAGAAAATATGCCCGGTGAATCATTGACCGTGTCGGTGGGAGTAACCTCGTATCCCGATAAAGCCAAGAGCGAAACAGACTTGTTAAAATATGCCGATGACGCTTGTTATCGTGCAAAATTTATGCGTAAGAACCGTGTGGAAGCGTACTATTCTATATTGGAAGATCTGCAAAAAAATGCCGATGATGCCACCAAAGAAATGTTGACCTCCATAAAGACACTCATTGCTGTGATAAATGCCAAAGATCGTTATACCTTCCGTCATGTAGAACGGGTCGTGTATTACTGTTCCTTGGTTGCCGATAAACAGAATTTTAGCGAAAAAGATAAACGTAACCTAATATACGCTGCTTACTTGCACGATATTGGCAAGATTAACGTGCCCGAAGATGTACTCATGAAACCCGATCGATTAACCCCACACGAATGGGATATAATGAGCAACCATCCTCATAACGCCGCAGAAATCGTTCGCAACATCGATTCTTTGAAAGAAGTATTGCCCATCATATTGCAGCATCACGAACGTCACGATGGCACCGGTTATCCAAATAAGCTCAAGGGTGATGAGATTACCTTCTTATCGAAAGTCCTCTCGGTCATCGATAGTTTCGATGCCATGACTTCGGCAAGACCGTATCAGCAAAAGAAATCGGTGATGCAAGCCATTGACGAGTTACGGCGCTGCAGCGGTGCACAATTTGATCCCGAAGCAGTTAATCTCTTTTTGGATACCATCGGCATGATGGTCTTATAAAAACGAACCGGACTTCATAAAAAGTCCGGTTCTCTTTTTTATCGTTTTAAACTGCCAAAAAGCCCTCTGATTAGTGCTCGACTGGCTTCTCTCCCCACTGTATTCAAGGCAGAGTCAGTAATCTTTTCTATGACGGTTTTTTTGCTTCTCGAGCTGGTTCTGCTGGCTGCTTTCTCTTTTTCTTTTGCCAATCTGGCTCGTTCTTTTTCTAACTCCAATTTCTCTTTCTCGTATTGAGCTCGTTGGGCTAGTAAGGCTTCCTCTTGAACTTGTTTTTCTTTTAAGCGTTCCAACATTTCATGGGCGGAGTCACGATCCACGGTTTGTCCATACTTATGACGTAAATCACTTTGCGAAATCACTTGCATGCGCACGTCATCGCCTATGGTGCCCATGAGACTTTGTGGTGGCAAAATGAAGGCACGTTCCACCACTGAAGGCCTACCTGCTTCATCTAAAAAGGAGACCAGAGCTTCTCCCGTTCCCAATTGGGTAATGACTTCCTCGGTACTAAATGCCGGATTTTGCCGGAAGGTATTGGCCGCGGTCTTAACCACTTTTTGTTCCGCTGGAGTGTACGCTCGCAGTGCATGCTGTATACGATTGCCCAATTGAGCCAAAACACTGTCCGGTACGTCCATGGGATTCTGGGTGACAAAATAGACCCCTACCCCTTTTGAGCGAATCAGTCGTACGACCTGTTCTATTTTCTGCAGCAATACTTTGGGGGCTTCGTCAAACAACAAGTGAGCTTCATCGAAGAAAAAGACCATTTTTGGCTTCTTCACATCTCCCTCTTCCGGAAGGATTTCAAACAATTCGCTCAACATCCACAGCAAAAAGGTCGAATACAGTGCGGGTGTCTGAAACAACTTCACACAGTGTAAAATGTTAATCACTCCTCGACCGGTGTGGTCGGTTCGCATCCAGTCCAAAACATCCAAGTCCGGTTCACCAAAGAATAAGTGCCCTCCCTGATCCTCAATGGTTAAGAGTGAACGCAATATAGCCCCTACACTGGCTGCAGAAATATTGCCATATTGAGTTCTAAACTCTGAGGCGTGATCCGAAACGTATTGCAGCATGGCCCGTAAGTCTTTCATATCGATAAGTAGCATTTGCTTCTCATCTGCTACTCGAAACACAATGTTCAACACAC
>CALCNS010000241.1 GCA_937897315.1 uncultured Bacillota bacterium | reverse complement strand
TGCTTTTGGGGTAGTCCGTGCGGTGCAGAGGCCCACCTGTCGTTTGTTACAGAGATCCGAAGCGAAGTTCACAGTGCATCATTTAGATTTGTACCGCTTGCAACACCCCTTGGAAGTGCTCGATTTGGGTTGGGATGAGCTTCAAGATGGCTCTGCGGTGGTCTTGGTGGAGTGGATGAACCTGTTCCCCGAGTTGTTGCCAAAGGAGTATTTGGAACTCACCTTGAGTTACGCAGAAAACGGGCGAAACCTCACCTGGAAAGCGGTGGGGCAAACGTATGAAAAGTTGTTGGAGGCGATGCTGCCATGCGAATCGTAGCCATGGATGCCGCCACCCGATATTCGGGCTTGGCGATTTTGGAAGATGACGTCGTGCGTGGGGAATGGCTGGTTTCGTCAGGTCTCACTCATTCGCAACGCCTTTTGCCCGCCCTAGATTTTTTACTGCAAGAAACCGGCTTGAGTATACAAGACATGCAAGCGGTGGTAGTCACACAAGGTCCGGGCTCGTTTACCGGCTTGCGTATTGGTTTGGCCACTGCAAGGGCCTTGGCGCAAGGCTTGGGCATTCCTCTGGTGGGTGTGCCTACCTTAGAGTTGTGGGCCGCGTCATTTGCCGGGCATGGGCTTATTATGCCGTTGCTCGATGCCCGTCGCCAAGAGTTCTATATGGCGTTGTATCGCAAGACCGCCCATTCCTTGGAACTGCTTATCCCACCACGCCAGCAACCTTTGGTGGGGTTGGCAGAACTGCTGGAACCCTACAAAGAGGAGGTCTTTGCGGTAGGCGATGCGGTGAGTCGCGATGCCGAATTGCTGCATAAAGCCTTGGGTGAACGCTTGCAGATGACACCCGAATGCCACAGGCTACCCAGACCGGCTGTGTTGGCTCAGTTAGGCCTAGAGAGGTTGCGCAGTGGGGAGACAAGCGATTATAAGCAAATTCGCCCCTTGTATTTGCGCCAATCGGAAGCCGAAGTCAAACGACTGGAGCGACTGAAGAACCAGGAAATGTAAATCGACGTAGAAACATACATAAAAAAAGATGGACCCTGCTGCTGAAATTGCGGCAGCGTGATCCATCTTCTTTTTATGGCGCTAAGACTTCGTGAACCAGGGAAGCACTGCCTACCGGCATGATGTGTGCCCCTTGCACCACTCGAGGAAGCTCAGTAAGGAGTGCACGTGCGGCAGAGACGCCACCCAAGCGATCTTCCTTGTCGATTTTGGCAGCCAGCCAAGTCGGCACATGAATACCTGGTATGTTTTCGATGATGTGTTGACACATCTTGCGGCTCTTTATGGGTAGCACACCGGCAATAATGGGCAAGGCATGGGGACGAATGCGTTCACAGAAACGTGCCAGCACCGCAGCTTCGTAGACCGGTTGAGTTTGTATAAAGTGGGCACCGTTTTCTATTTTCTCGGCCAAACGGTCCAATTCTTTTTCCATGTCGTCGGCTAAGGGGTTCGCTGCCACGCCAATGTGGAAGTTGGTCGCTCCTTTTAGGGAGTTCCCGCTCCAGTCGTAGCCTTGGTTGAGACGGTTGGCTATTTTGACCAAACCCACCGAATCCACTTCAAAGACTCCTTTGGCGTAGGGATGATCTCCGCGGCTTGGGGGATCACCGCTTAGCACCAAAATGCTGCGCACTCCTAAGGCATGGGCTCCCAGTAATTCGGCTTGTAGGCCGATGATGTTGCGGTCGCGGCAGGTGAGGTGAAAGACCGCATCGAGGTCGGTGGTTTGTCTCACCATATGAGCCACGGCAATGGGGCTCATGCGCATGTTGGCCATGGGACTGTCGGTAATGTTGACGGCTTGAACTTTATCTTTGAGGGCGGTTGCATACTTGTATACTGAGGTCAGGTCACAACCCTTGGGAGGTTCCAGCTCCACGGTGAGTACAAAGGGGAGTAGTTGTAAAGCATCGGCTAATTCGAGCATGGTGTGGTCCTCCTTGGCAGGCATTGCAGGGCCAAACGCACGGCATCGGTGGCATCGGCTCCATAGTGTGCCCCAATTTCTTGAGCGTATTCTTCGTTGACAATGGCACCCCCAATGAGCACCGGTATAGCAAGGTGTCTCTCTTGGAGCAAGCGGCAGACCACACCCATTTGTGGTAGGGTGGTGGTCATGAGGGAACTTAAGGCGATGAGGTCGGCTTGTTCATTCACCGCGGTTTCTACAATGAGTTCTGCTGCAACGTCTTTGCCTAGGTCGATGACCTTAAAGCCATGATTCTGTAAAAGCAACCCTACAATGCCTTTACCAATGTCATGAATATCTCCTTCCACCGTAGCAAGGACGACTGTGCCTTTGGTGGCTTCGCTGTTTTGTAGTAAGTAGGGTTGCAGGTATGCCAAGGCGAGCTTGGCCGCTTCGGCGGCTAAGAGAAGTTGGGGGAGAAAATACACCTTTCTGTCGTAACGGTCACCGACTTCACTTAAAGCGGGTAAGAGAGTGGAATTCACAATATCGAGAGCAGAAGTGTTGTTCTTCAGTAGGGTTTGCACTAACTGGACCACTAGGTCTTTATTGCCGTATAGAATTTCGTGGTGTAACTGTTGAGCAGGAGTCATATGAGTATCTTTTAGAACGGTCGGTCTATTCTCACTGGAGGAACGGTTTATAAGAGCAGAGGAAGCAGTGTGGGGTTGGCTCGGGGTGTAGGTGGTGGCGAGGTTCATGTAACGTTTCGCGTGCAGATCCCGGCCGGTGAGTACGTCGGCGGCTGCCTGATATAAGGCCAAATCGGCTTGGAAGGGGTTAATAATCGCCAGATCTAAACCGGCTTGTAGCGCCATCATATAGAAGGCCGTATTTAAAAAGGGGCGTTGAGGAAGGCCATGGGAGACATTGCTGACACCTAAAACCGTGCGAACCCCCAAATCTTCTTTGGCTAAGCGGATAAGCTTTAACGTCTCGGGCAGCAGGGTTTGGCTGGCTCCGGCGGTGAGGGTGAGACCGTCTATGTAGATATCTTGCCTAGAAATGCCGTAAGACTTGGCGGTCTGCACAATTTTTTTGGCCAAGACCAGACGGTCTATCGCCAAGGATGGGATACCTTTTTTATCGAGGGTTAAGCCCAATATGGCGGTTCCATACGTAGCGGCCAGACGACACAGGGCATGCAGTTGTTCGTCTTCCGCCGTGGTCGAGTTGAGCAACGGTTTACCACGAAGCACTTTTAGGGCGAGTTCCATGTTCGCGGGATTGGGAGTGTCGAGGGATAAGGGGACGCGAACACGACGTTGGACCGCCTGGGTTAGTTTTTCCATGCGCTCGGCCTCACTGTTGGGTGCGGTAGGTAGGGAAACGTTAAGGTCTATAATGGAAGCACCGGCTAAGACCTGATCTTCGGCTTCTTGGGCAATGCTTTCGTAAGCACCGGCTCGTAACAACTCCGCCAGCTTTTTACGAGCCGTGGGGTTAATGCGTTCACCAATCCAGCGAGTGGGTAAAGAATCGGCTAAGACTACGGTTTCACCAAACCCTGCCAGGGTGCTAAAAGATAAGGGTTGCAGGGTTCGTGGTGGTTGGTTGCCCACGGTCTTGACCATGGCTTGAATGTGTTGGGGTGTGCTACCGCAACAACCTCCTATGTATTGCGCACCGGCCTCAATGAGGGTAGGTACGAAGCTTGCCATATCTTCCGGAGAACTGGGGAATACCGTTTCCCCGTTGCGCAATATGGGTAACCCGACATTGGGTTGTACTAAAATCGGTCGGTCACTCGCGGCTGCCAAGCGTTTTACCAGTTCCACCATGCCTTCGGGACCAAAACCACAGTTCGCACCGATGATATGGACTCCTAAAGCTTGTAGCACCGCTGCTACGGTTACCGGGTCATCACCGCTTAAGGTCCGTAAGCCCGGTTCAAAGGTTAAGGTGCAGGCTATGGGAACGCTGGAGTGAAGGGCTTTCACCGCCATCACGGCGGCTTTGGCTTCTTGTAAATCGGCCATGGTCTCAATGAGAAAGAGGTCGACACCCTCTTCATAGAGTGCTTTGGCTTGTCGGTAGTATGCCGAGATCATCTCATCCAAGGAGCGCATACCCAGGGGGTTCATGAGTTGTCCGCTAGGTCCTATGTCTCCCCAAACCGGCAAGTTCGGTGCTGCTTTGCGTGCCAAAGCCACGGCTCGATGGTTGAGTTCTTCGGTTTTCTCCGTTAAACCATAGACACCCAATTTAAAGGGTGAGCCACCAAAGGTATTGGTTTGTAGCCACTGAGCTCCTGCTTCGGCATATAGGGTGTGAATTTCCACAATATCCTCGGGATGAGTGAGGTTGAGTAGCTCGGGGCAACCTCCACCTCGTAACAACCCACGGGCTTGCAGTAGGGTGCCCATTGCACCATCGCCGATGATGATTTTCTGGGATTGGTTCATCGTAGTTCCTCCATCTTTTTTCAATCTCTTCTTTATATAAGGTTTAGTTGTCTTGTTTCCGATACAAGCAAATCTCCAAAGGGCAAGCAGAACAGCGGTGATCGCACAAACCGGGCAATATGGCGTGAGGACCGTCTTGCGGTTCCCAGCCGACAATTGCAGTGACCGATTTGCGCGGTCGCATGATACCTCCGGGTAACACTTCTATGGGGGGGCGGTTCTCCTCTAGCACGTGCAAGACGTGTTCCTGCAAGCTTAAGGGCGCGTCACCGTATCCGGGGCTAAACCGGGGAGTCGTGCGGTATCCTTGTAACCGAGCATCACTTTGAACCAAGCGGTTTAGGGTTTCCATGGCTTCTTCGGCAGCCGCACTGGCCATGGCATCGGCTAAGGTCGCCCGGGTGACTTCGCCCTCGGCCAAATGGCGAGCGATATAGTCATCGATTCCCGAGCCTAAGGTAATGGCCATAATGCTCACTCGTCGGCTGTAACGCAACAGGTGAGGGAGGTCGTAACCCGGTAGTGAGAAGGGGAAATGTTGCCAGGTTTTCACTCCGCCTTCTGCACGGCAAAGGGGTTGTAGTTGACGTTTGGTTTCTTCAAACAGGAGGTCTAGGGTTGGCCAATCTTCCGTAAGGTTGTCTTTGTAGCCCAAATAACGGTAGGTTTCGGGTTTGGAGCAGTGGACGGGCAGTTTAAGAAGCATAAGTCACCTACTTTTCCTATTTTTTGCATGTAAAAAAACCTCTTTCCAAATAGAAAGAGGTCTGTAGTGTACATCTTTCTTATCTGTCGAAGCGAAACGCTACGCAGGAGTTAGCACCTTAGGTCATCCTAGGTTGCCGGGTTTCATCGGGCCAGTCCCTCCACCGCTCTTGATAAGACGTATGAAATTTTTTACAGTATATGCGTTTCAGAAGCACTTGTCAAGAGGATTTTGTCGTCTGGGAAGGAGTTTTTTTACGGTGGCAGAACAAAGAGGGTAAGAGGCGATAAACAATGCATACAACATCTGCAATCATACGAAACATGACCTTAGCCGATTTGGATCAAGTCATGGATATGGAAAAACGGTGCTTTACCTTACCTTGGCCCCGTGGTGCTTTTGAAGGAGAGCTCACCCAAAATGCCATGGCTCGCTACTTGGTAGCCGAGGTGGAGGGGCGCGTTGCCGGTTATGCCGGTATTTGGCTTATTTTTGACGAGGGGCATATTACCAACATCGCTGTGCATCCTTCGTTTCAGCGGCGAGGAATTGCATCTTTATTATTGGAACGAGTGCTCAGCAATGCCAAGGCTTGTGGCATAGAAGCAGTCACATTAGAGGTGCGGCGCAGCAATCTACCGGCGCAACGCTTGTATGAAAAGTACGGGTTTCAACCCGAAGGAGTTCGCAAAGGGTATTATACCGATACCAAAGAAGATGCCTTGCTCTACTGGAAACGCTGTATGAGCGATGTGCCCGAAACCTATGATTGGATTGTGGTGGAAGAAGAGGAGGATGACCATGGAGCCGAGTAAAGCCACGTGTATTTTAGGCTTAGAGACGTCCTGTGATGAAACGTCTGCTGCGGTGGTGCTGGATGGTTTTCGGGTACGTAGCAACCTCATTTCCACACAAATTCCTATTCATCGGTTATACGGAGGGGTGGTGCCCGAAATTGCTTCTCGACAACACCTGGAAGCCGTAAACGAGGTCATAGATCAGGCATTGGAACAAGCAGGGGTGTCGCTAGGCGATCTATCGGCGATAGCGGTCACCTGTGGGCCAGGGTTGGTAGGAGCATTACTGGTGGGGGTTTCGACAGCCAAAGCGTTGGCTTATGCGCTAAAAATTCCCCTTATTGCCGTAAATCATATGGAGGGGCATATCTTTGCCAATTTTATCGAACAACCAAATTTACCATTACCGGCGCTTTGTTTGGTGGTTTCCGGAGGGCACACCGATTTAATTCGCATTGGTCCAGAGCACGATTTAACTATTTTGGGTAGCACGCGAGACGATGCAGCCGGGGAAGCTTTCGATAAAGTGGCAAGGGTGCTGGGCTTACCGTATCCGGGTGGACCGGCAGTAGAGAAATTGGCAGCGGAGGGGGACGCGAAGGCGTTTCGTATGCCATTGGCATCCATTAACGAAAACAGGGAATGGTCGTTTAGCGGGCTAAAGACGACCGTGATCAATTTGAATCACAAGGCCGCGCAGAACGGTGAACCGTTGAATAAAGCCGATTTGGCAGCCAGTTTTCAGCATACGGTGGTGCAATCGCTCCTAGAGAATGTACGAAAAGAGCTTTTAAAAGGCGGATACGCTTCGCTCATGCTGGCTGGAGGTGTGGCTGCCAATAAAGCATTGCGCAAAGCCATGGAAGAGGTTGCCAAGGAGAGTAGGGTGCCGTTCTCGGTACCAAGTTTCGAGTTGTGTACCGACAACGGAGCCATGATTGCTGCAGCCGGTTACTCGCATTACCTGCGGGGCGAGTTCGCCGACTTAAGCTTAAACGCCTATCCGGATTTACGCTTGGGGGAAGCAATACCGGGACAAAGCAAAGTGGTAAGGAGGTTTTTATCATGACCGATAAAGAAATTCGCACTCGAGTGCTGGAAAATCGTAAGAATTGGCCGGAGCTGTTACGCAAGGAAGCTTCTTTGGTGGCTTCTTCGTATGTAATGCAGTTGGAAGAGTGGAAGAAGGCCCATACAGTGTTTTGCTTTTTGTCGTTTGGTGACGAAATCGAGACGACAGCTCTGCGCTTAGAAGCCTGGTCGGTAGGGAAACGCGTGGTGGTTCCACGGTGTCACAAGGGATTTCGTTTAGAAGCCTATGAAATACAAGATATGCATGGGTTGGTGCCGGGTAAATTCGGCATTTTGGAGCCCAACCCGGAGGTGCACACTTTGGTTGATCCTCAGGAAATCGATTTCATTCTGATGCCGGGTGCCGTCTTCGATGATTTTGGCAACCGCATGGGTTACGGAGCAGGCTTCTATGACCGATATTTGCCCCGTTGCCGAGTAGAAGTGCCCAGAGTGGCATATGCCTTGCAAATGCAATGGGTTCCACAGCTGCACCCGCAAGAGCATGATCAGCCGGTGGATTACTTGGTGACCGAATGTGGTGTTACCTGCTTTAAAGGTAAAAACGGCAGATAGCGGGCAAAAACAGAAGATTGAATGCAATAAAACCGGCAGATGATCGATAATGGCTGAAAACAGTTCGAAATCGATTTTATAGCCGGTTGCCTTATGCCCATTTTATGGTATGATAGGAACAGAGTTTAGCACTCACCACCATAGAGTGCTAACAAGATAATAATTATCAAGGAGGAATTCCACGTGAACTTACAACCATTAGGCGATCGAGTTGTGATCAAAGTATTACCCCAAGAAGAAAAATTGGCCAGCGGTTTGGTATTGCCGGGCAATGCCAAAGAGAAGCCCCAAGAAGGGGAAGTCGTTGCTGTAGGCACCGGTCGTACCTTAGACAACGGTACCAAATTGAACATGGACGTCAAAGTTGGCGACAAAGTCATTTATTCCAAATATGCCGGCAGTGAAGTCAAAGTGAACGGTCAAGAATACTTAATCCTCAGCGAAAAAGACGTTCTCGCCATTGTCAAATAGTCTGAACAAGAAAAGGAGTGTCTCTCATGGCAAAACAAATCATTTATAATGAAGAAGCCCGTCATGCTTTAGAGCGTGGCATTAACCAACTGGCCGATACCGTTATTATTACTTTAGGTCCCAAAGGCCGTAACGTGGTTCTCGATAAGAAATTTGGTTCTCCGTTGATCACCAATGACGGTGTGACCATTGCTCGTGAAGTCGAACTAGAAGATGCTTTCGAAAACATGGGTGCTCAACTGGTTAAAGAAGTAGCAACCAAAACCAACGATGTCGCTGGTGATGGCACCACCACAGCCATCTTGTTAGCCAAAGCCATGGTTCGCGAAGGCTTAAAGAACGTCACTGCCGGTGCAAACCCCATGGTCATTCGTCACGGGATTGAAAAAGCGGTAAAAGCGGCTGTTGAAGAAATTAAGAACATGGCCAAACCCATTGAAAGCAGCGAAGCCATTGCTCAAGTTGCGTCTATTTCTGCTGGCGACGAAACCGTTGGCCGCCTCATTGCCGATGCCATGGATAAAGTGGGTCGAGAAGGCGTCATTACCGTAGAAGAATCCAAATCCATGCTCACCGAACTGGAAGTCGTGGAAGGAATGCAATTTGACCGCGGTTATGTATCTGCTTACATGGTCACCAACACCGAAAAAATGGAAGCCGTTATGGATGACCCCTACATTTTGATTACCGATAAGAAAATCACCAACATTCAGGAAATCTTGCCTGTATTGGAAAAAGTAGTTCAACGCGGCCGTCCTTTCGTGATCATTGCGGAAGACGTAGAAGGCGAAGCCATGGCAACTTTAGTTGTGAATAAACTGCGTGGCACCTTGAATGCGGTTGCTGTAAAAGCTCCTGGTTTTGGCGATCGTCGCAAAGCCATGTTAGAAGACATTGCAGTGTTGACCGGTGGTCAAGTGATTAGCGAAGAAGTGGGCTTAGAACTCAAAACCACCGATATTGACCAACTCGGTCGCGCTCGTCAAGTTCGCATTGGCAAAGAAAACACTGTCATCGTCGATGGTGCCGGTTCTGCCGAAGCCATTGCTCAACGTGTCACCCAAATTCGCAAACAAGTTGAAGATACCACTTCCGATTTCGATCGTGAAAAACTACAAGAACGTTTGGCCAAATTGGCCGGTGGCGTTGCCGTCATTAAAGTCGGTGCTGCAACCGAAGTCGAAATGAAAGAACGCAAACTGCGCATTGAAGATGCTCTCTCTGCTACCCGTGCTGCCGTAGAAGAAGGCATTGTCCCCGGTGGTGGTGTGGCTTTAGTGAACGCTTTAGTCGCTTTGAAGAACCTCAAATACAATAATGCTGACGAAAAAGTGGGTATTGCTATTGTCGCTCGTGCTTTAGAAGAGCCGGTTCGCCAAATCGCTCAAAACGCCGGTTTCGAAGGTTCTGTCGTGGTAGAAAAGGTAAAATCCAAAGAAAAAGGCGTTGGCTTCGATGCCTTGAACGAAAAGTATGTCAACATGATTGCTTCCGGTATTGTCGACCCGGCAAAAGTAACCCGCTCTGCCTTGCAGAACGCAGCTTCTGTTGCCGCTATGGTTCTCACCACCGAAGCGTTAGTCGCTGACAAACCCGAACCCAAGTCTGCTCCAATGCCAGGTGGCATGGGCGGCGGTATGGGCGGAATGGATATGATGTAGGTCCTTTCGCTGAAGAAAAAATCGATACTTAAGTAACTGAATCAGTACATAGCAACCGCCCACCTGCGTAGGAGATACGCCGGTGGGCGGTTTTTTCTTGTTCGTAAAAAGAGTAGATACTTTATGTTATGGATTTTAATAATTGCCAGACGCCCTCACTGGTGTTCGAAACCACAAAGAAGAATGTGTGTAAATCCTTGTTGTAGCTGCTCTTGAACGATACTCCAACATCGGAACCAACCACATAAGGTTCATAGCTACCGTCTTGTAATAACTTTAGCCACACACCTAATCCGTAATGTATACCAAGTTCCGGACGAACACAGCATACCGGGGTCAGAAACTCATTGACTAGATTAGCAGAGAAAATCTCGGCATTGAGAAATGCTTCCCAAAGACGTTTCATATCTAAAGCGGTTGTGAAGATACCACCGTCTCCGCCTGCTTGAATGGGAACTTTGTATATGTTGGTATGCCATTCTCCTTCATCTTCATAATACCCATTCGCTGTATTGTTGGGTAAAGCCGTTAATGAATAAACGCCTGATCGGGTAATGCCTAGAGGTGCTAAGAGTCGCTGACGAACAAACGCTGCATAACTCATACTGCTGCGCTTTTCAATCATCAATGCCAAATAGACAAAAGCGCCATTGTTATATTTAAAGTTTTCTCCGGGTATGTTAGTGTTTTTGGTTAGTGGAAACAAGGGGAGATAGTCAGAAGGACTCTTTAAGGTATAATTTGGTATCGATAATTTGATCTCACCATTTACCTCTAGATTCTCATCAAGATAATCTGGGAAGCCTGAGGTATGACTCAACAAATGTCGTACTGTCATTCTTGTATCCAGAAGCGGATTCGGAAGAGGAGCAATATGGAGAGCAGGCGTATCCAATGTCAACTTGCCCTCATTAATGAGTATTCCAATTGAAAGTGCAGTGAATAACTTGGTCCCGGAAGCAGTTGCGAAAAGGGTTTCCGAATTATTCAATCGCTTTTCAGAACGATCGGCATAGCCGGACGAAAGACTATAACAAATTTTATCCCCTCTGTATTTTGCTATAACACCGGAGAAATCGATTGCTTGGATTGATTGTTCTACTTTCTTGATTTCATTTACTATATCTGTATTTCGTTGCATTGGGGTCTCCTTTTTGGAATCGATTTTACTGTTTCTAAAAACCACTGGCGTAACATCATATTTAACTCTCTTTGAACCAAATGTGAGCCGGGACAAATACTTCTTATTCCGGATAGGTCCTCCTGAAGTTTTGTTTATTTAGGAATTCTATAGTAACTTGACACGCTTTTTCCGGGTTTAGCATCCAAAGATAAGGATGCTCCCAACCGCTTACTTCGCCTAATTCAGCATTTTTTGCCAGAGACTTTAAACCCAACAGTACTTCTTTTTCTCGGCTTTCTTCTAGGTCCATATTGATCAGCATCAGTAACGGGCATTGGACTTTGCGATAATAGTCCTCAAAGCGATAGTAGAAATATTCCTGTAAATATGCAATGTTGCTCTGCTTGCTCCAACCTTTTATATACTGCCCATCCTCAAGCTGCCGAGCACCATACCTTTCCATCTCTGCGACATATTCGTTCCACCAATTGAA
The DNA here is from genome assembly GCA_937897315.1 of uncultured Bacillota bacterium. GTDB lineage: Bacteria > Bacillota > JAAYKD01 > JAAYKD01 > JAAYKD01 > CALCNS01. Next base: position 4,437 of record CALCNS010000241.1, on the reverse strand, counting down.
TTTTTCATAGAACTCTTTGCGTGCTTGCATGAAAGCCTCCAAGTCTGGAAATTTTGTCACGGGAGCCTTGCGGATTTTCTCCAATTGTGTATTCACGTGCGCATTGAAGGCTTCTTCGGTTCCTTCCCACAGGCCAAAGGGACCATTTTCACTTTGTAGTGCACCATCTAAAACCAGCGAAAGCACCCTTTCCGGATGATTAGCTGCCAAACTAAGCCCCACCTCGGCACCTAAGGAACTGCCAATGATGTGAGCCTTGTCTATGTGAAGGTGGTTCATCACACCAATGACATCGAGGGCCATCACGTCCATATGATATCCACCTTCGGGAATCTCGGATTTTCCATGCCCTCTCAAGTCCACCAGAATCAAACGATAACCATCCTGGAAATAAGGTACCACGCGTTGCCATGCCATGAGGTTGGTGCCGCCGAAATGCAAAAAGAGTATGGCTTCTCCCTCATGCGCATAATCGCGAACCTGTAATTCAATCTGATTAGTCTTCACTCGTATTTCTTGCATTCTTTTCTCCTTATGACTTCCCAAAATCATGTAGCATGGCTTGGTACGTCTTTTCCAACATCTCAAAGTTCACTTTGTGTATGTATTTTTGATTCACACGCTCCAAAAAAACGATTTTGCTCGTTACTAAGTTGTTAATATGATACGATATGGTGGGTTGAGAGACACCCAATGTAGTAGCAATGGTTTTGGCAGAATCGACTCCATGGGCAATCATGCACACCACTTCATACCTAGTCTTATCTCCAAGGATCTTAAAGAGATTCACACGCTCTCGTAAGTAGATCTCACGTGTGATCTGCAAATATTTTATAAAAGACTCCATTTCCAGTCCCCACAGTACAAAAGGTGTCTTAGGAGTATAGTAGATTTGGATACTAACCGGTTCAATACAAGAAACAAGGATGCGGCCAGAGGGTACGAGAGATTTGTTTATCATCCCGTTACTAAGACCGACGAGTGCATTCCCATCTGTTTCATTGAGTTGTTGGATTAAACGGAGCCCCAATTGCTCTACTTGTTCTTTCTTGCTGTCATAATATACTGCAAAAATGGGCAGGAGCTCATGCAGCAAAGCAAGCCACTCCGTAATTAGGACTTTGGGGTTTCGTAGCAGGTTCGCGAGTTTCCATTTCTCATCAGGAGTGGTTTCCAAAGAATCTAGGACATTCATTTGCGCATGGATGTCTTGAGATATTTGTTGAATCACTTCATCGCAAACAGAACTCTCTTCTCTTATATCCAAATAGAGTTTGGTAACGATACAAGTTAAAAGATTCTGTTCGGCTTCATTTTCCAAATGCTCAAGATACGATTCGACGGAAGAATGTCCAAAAGGAGAGTAATTCTTTAAAAGCAACCGAGGAATCGAGTACGTATCATAGTAGAATCTCTGAATCCTCTTTTCGAAGGGTTTTAAGGTAGCCTCGATGCGTTTAAATTCTTCTGTTAGTGATTCGGAGGAAAACTCATTGCATTCCCCTAACTTCGCACACTCTGCCTCGTGCTTTGAAAATTCGACACATTGCGGAAAAAATAACAGGTTTATGATCTGACTCTCGATGGGGTGGAAGGTATACTGCATGATGGAACCTCCTGCTTCATAAAATATATTGCTTTGCCTATCATGAGATTTCTGAAATCGCGACGTTTTAATAAATACATCTATATCACCCCCACTATTTCATTTAGAATTATAAATTAGACAATCATCTATGTCAATATGAATAATTAAATGAATATGATTATTTGAGTGAGATGGCTCGCGAAGAAAGGGGTAGGCGAGTAGGGCCTTCGATGAAAGATAGGACGAACGCGAAGCAAACAAGAAGTATCAAAAACCGATAAGACGAACAATAAAGATATGCTTGCCAAGCAACGTTCGTATATGTTATACTACAACCATACTACATTGAGAGTAAAAGAGAGGATGAACTCACAAGATGAAACATCAAAAAGTGGTGGTTTTAGACTTTGGCGGTCAATATGTGCAGCTCATAGCCCGTCGTATTCGCGAATTGCATATCTATTGTGAAATCAAACCCTACAATATATCATATGAAGCCTTAAAAGCCCTGGAACCTCAAGCCATTGTGCTTTCTGGTGGTCCGGCAACGGTGTATGCCGAGAATGCCCCCATGGTGGATGCCAAGTTGTTTGATTTGGGGATCCCGGTATTGGGCATTTGCTACGGCATGCAGCTCATGGCGTATTTATTGGGTGGCAAAGTGAGTCGCGCCGAAAAGAAAGAGTTTGGTAAAACGCCTTTACAACTTCAAATACTCAACAACGACCTCTGGCAAAACATTGCCGAACAAAGCACCTGTTGGATGAGCCACGGTGTGTATATTGAAGAAGCCCCGGTGGGCTGGCAAGTCTTGGCGCAAACACCGAACTCCCCGGTGGCTGCCATGGCTTTACCGGAAAAGAAGCTCTATGGCGTGCAATTTCACCCAGAAGTCACCCATACCGATGAAGGATTAGCCATTCTCAAAAACTTCTTATATACTATTTGCGGTTTAAACGGTGATTGGTCTATGGCAAATTTCCTTACCGAAGAAGTAGAGCGCATTCGCCAACGAGTGGGTAACGCAAAAGTATTATGTGCTTTATCGGGTGGTGTCGATTCTTCTGTTGCAGCGGCCTTAGTACACCGAGCCATCGGTGCAAATCTGACCAGTGTATTCGTGGATCATGGGTTGATGCGCAAAGACGAAGGCGCACAGGTAATCCGTTTATTCCGCGATGAGCTCAAGATGAATCTCATACCGGTAGATGCATCGGAGCGCTTTTTGAGTAAGCTGGCGGGGGTGACCGAGCCCGAAAAGAAGCGAAAAATCATTGGCACCGAATTCATCCGTGTTTTCGAAGAAGAGGCCGCCAAACTGGGCGATACCGATTATTTGGTGCAAGGCACGTTATACCCGGATGTGGTGGAAAGCGGAACGGCTACCGCTGCCGTGATTAAGTCGCATCACAATGTGGGTGGCTTACCGGAAGATATGAAGTTTATGCTTATTGAACCGTTGCGGGAACTTTTCAAAGACGAAGTTCGCGAGTTGGGCTTAGAACTGGGCTTGCCGGAGCAAGTGGTGCATCGTCAACCGTTCCCGGGCCCGGGTTTGGCCATTCGTTGTTTAGGTGAGATTACAACAGAAAAGTTGCGTGTTTTGCGTGAAAGTGATGCGATTATGCGCCGCGAATTGACCAAAGCTGGGTTGGACCGAGTCATATGGCAATCTTTTACAGTGCTGCCAAATATTCAGTCCGTTGGAGTTATGGGTGACGAGCGCACCTACAGCCATGCTATTGTAGTTCGTGCGGTAACCAGTGTCGATGGCATGACTGCCGACTGGGCTCGCATTCCCTATGATGTGTTAGAGAAGATATCAGTAACGATTATTAATGAAGTTCCGGAGATTAACCGTGTCGTTTATGATATAACGAGTAAGCCACCTGCAACGATCGAATGGGAGTAACGGACATGTCAAGGGGCAAACTGTTTTAGCATGTGGGGCAATATTTTTATCCTCTAAGCCACATTTTGGAACGCCGATCTATCACAGCAGCATAATAGAAAAAAGGAGCTGTAGCAGAATGAAAATTCTGCTACAGCTCCTTGAATTATCTTACCTCCACTCTAAAATAAGAGACGCCATAAGGGCTAAGTGAAACGAGACATCTAAGTAGCAGTTCTTTTTTTTCTGGATTAGCAATACAAAGTAGGGTATTCCAGAAGCAAGCATGATAAAATTCGCAATTAAATATGCTTGTGGATGAGTCGAACGTTGAGTGGAGAACATTTTTAGTAGCGCAGAGATTGTAAGAGTCACAACCACATAGGGCTTTACGCGAGATTCAAATTCGATAAATGTGCTCATTGAAGTTCCTCCCTCTTTCTTTTTCTCTATGTTCCAGCACGATCATAACGAACATAATCATATTTTAAACACATAAAATCATTTTGTCAACCAACATTTATCGTAAATAAGAGGATACTGCATATTGTTGGAAGAATATTGCGTTTGTACGAAGAATATTGCGTTTGTACATTCTAAAAAGAAAGAGGTGCGAAGTATGATTTTAGTACTATGGGCAAGTCCGAATTTAGAAGGTTTGACCGCGCAAACAAAAGATCGAGTTTTGCTGGGACTCGCGCAAACAGGAGCCGCAACAGAAACGATTCATCTGAACACCCGTAATATTCAGCGCTGTTTGACCTGTGATAACGGCTGGGGCACTTGCCGCAGCAAAGGGAGTTGCATCATTGCCGACGATTTTGCTTCCATATATGAAAGCATGGTGCGCGCCGAAGGCATCGTCTTTGTTACACCGGTGTATTGGCACGACCTTGCCGAATCACTCAAGACCTTCCTCGACCGCTTGCGAAGGTGCGAAGCGGCACAGATCGGAAGA
>CALCNS010000240.1 GCA_937897315.1 uncultured Bacillota bacterium | reverse complement strand
TGCGGATAGCCTTCACCGTAGAGTCGTTCATGAGGAAGGTGGCGTTCTTACGATAAGGTGCTTTGAGAGCGTAGAATAAGTCTAAGACTTCATCTACCGTAATCGCAGTAGCACTAGCTGCGGTCACTCCGAGCTGTGCTCCACCGGTAGCAGCTAAGAGCCCAGTGGGTTTGCCGGAACCATCTCCAATAAAGAACGCTTCTTCTTCCTTGTTACCGATGCGTCGAGCGAATTCGGTAGAAATATAAGGTTCAAGTCTAAAAGCACTATCATTGAGCAGTTCTTCCGAGACTTTGATCATGGTAGCCAACTTGTAGGCTCCAATGGAGACTTGATTGAAAGCATCATCCGTGTCGGTGATGGTGCCTTCCTCGTCAATCCAGGAAGCGGTTCCCTTCGATGCTACCACTGGGATTTTGCGATCTCCGGAGGAGGTGGTAATTACCTTAGCGAGACCTCGGAAGATGTTCTCTTCGGTTAATGCTTCTACTAAAGTTCGCTCGAATTCATCTGGAACCAAATAACCACCTTCGGTATCCGTTCCGACTTGTAAGGCATTACGAATTATCGGGTCTAAGCCTTCTCCGGCTCGGGTGCGCATGGCATTCCAGAAGGCATTCTTGTATTCATTGGAGGCCCGTCCGGTTTTGGTCTCGGCTCCTTGCGTCAAGGGCCGATTGGTTAAGGGAGTGTTGAGCGGTTTGGCAAGTTCGCGATCTAGTGCTTCCTGCTTTTCTAAGCGGTCAATTTCTTTGCCGAGTGCGACCACTTCGTTTTCCATTTTTTCATAGGTCGAAACATCTTCTGCACTGAGCAATCCGTCGGTACCGCGTCTGCTTTCTAGGAAAGCTTTGGCTGCTTCCCAGGTTTTGGTACGCTTTTCACGTAAGTTTAGGATTTGATTCATCGTTTTTGTCCCTCCATTTATTTAATGTGGCAATAAAAAAAGCCGCTTCAGCAGCGACTCGATTGGGATAGTATTCTGTTTTGGTTTGAGCTTCGAGTAAAGAGAGTTGGTAACGGCTCTGCGACTGAAGGCGTAGGTAACATCTTCTGTGGGAATACGTTTCTTCTCATCTTCCATGATCTGATCTGCAAAACCCAATTCAATAGCCTTGTTGGCATTCAGCCAGGTCTCAGCATCCATCATGTGAGAAAGTTTGGTTCGGGATTGGCCGGTCTTAATTTCGTAGGCATTGATGATGCTTTCTTTGACTTCCGTCAACATGGAGATGGCTTTCTGCATTTCCTCACTATCTCCAATGGCTACGGTTAAAGGATTGTGGATCATCATTAAGGCGGTCGGGGCCATCTGAACACTGGTTCCGGCCATGGCAATGACCGATGCTGCAGAAGCAGCGATACCATCGATTTTGACGGTGATCTTGCCTTTGTAGTCCATGAGCATGGCGTAAATCTGACTGGCTGCAATGCAATCCCCTCCCGGTGAATTTAACCAGATGACGATGTCACCCTCTCCAGCGTGTAATTCCGATTTGAATGCTTTCGGGGTAATGTCATCATCGAACCATGACTCTTCTGCAATAACACCATCCAAGGTTAGGATTCGTTCCGATGTACTTTCATTTTTGATCCAATTCCAAAACTTCTTCATTATCTGACCTCCGTTTCATTTGATTTGGCAAACGCACCTGCGTCCTGCAATTTGGTCATGGCTCCGTTGATTAGATACAAATCCCCACCCAGTTCAGCAGGAATGCGATCCAGGTTCTCCAACTCACGGATATCATTAGCACTCATCCAACCGTTTTGACGTGCTGTGGCATATCCGCTCATACGGCTAACATAGTCTCCTCGGAGTAACCCATCCACGTTGAACTTGATGAATACCTTGGGCTTTTCACTCTCGGTCAAAAGAGTCCGGCACATGGCTTGTTCCCAGCGAACCACCCAAGGGTCAAGCGTATACTTAACGAACTCCAAGGATTGCTGCTCGATATTGGAGAAGGATGACTTCTCCAAATCGGCCAGCATGTGGGGTGGCACTCGGAAGATACGAGCGATTTCATTGATTTGGAATTTCCGAGTTTCTAAAAATTGTGCCTGCTCCGGGGAGATTCCGATGGGTTGGTATTTCATTCCTTCTTCTAACACTGCCACTTTATGAGCATTACCGCTTCCTTGGTAGACGGTATTCCAACTGTCCTTAACCTTTTGTGGGTCTTTGATCACCCCAGGATGTTCTAGCACTCCTCCCGGTGCTGCACCGTTAGCAAAGAACTTGGCCCCGTATTCTTCCGTAGCAATGGCTAATCCCACAGCGTTTTTCGCCATTGCAATGGGAGAATAACCAACGAGTCCATCAAATCCTAAACCCGGGATGTGCAGCACATCTGAAGGTTGTAAGTAGACTTCACTCGGCTTGCCTTGTGAGGAGAAGTCTTCTGGGTTTCTGCGATACAAATAAAAAAGTCGACCGCTGCTATCGCGATCGACCGTGATTTTGTTGGGCATTAATGGATACAGAGCGATGACCTCTCCTCGTGCGTTTCGGATAATTTGTGCATACGCATTACCCCAGAGGAGTAGGTGGCTCATGAGGGTCTCTCGAAAAGCGAAAGAAGTCATTTCAGGGTTGGGTTCATCATGGAGTAGTCGGTAGAGTGGATGTTGCCAGTGCTTTTCTTTACCCCCGTTATCTGTATAACGGTAAACGTGTAATGGTAATCCGGCTACCGTCTCGGCAAGGATTCTGACACAGGAGTAGACAGCAGTCATTTGCATAGCGGTATGTTCATTGACTGGTTTTCCTGCGCTGGTATTGCCGTAAAAGAAGCTGTATCTACTTCCCGAGAGCATATCTTTCGGTTTATCACGTGATCTGAAAAGATCTTGCAAGATTCCCATGGCATCACTCCTTAAAATTGAACATGAAAAAACACATACCTTAATGGTATATGTTTAAGTTAGACTACACAAAAATGTTAATTTCAGTGATTGGTAGATAAGCGTATTCCATGATTTTTCTTAGTTCCCTTTGTTAGCTCTATGTTTGCAAAAGGATAGGGATGATTCGGATCGGATAGATGAGCAAGGCTTTTCTTTGAAACGTTTTCGACAAAGGTTCTTAAAAAAGCCTGTTCCATTATTTTCGCTTCCGGTTTTTCTGTAGCAGTCCAATATATGTTGAGTTGGCCGAGATTTTCCAGGGTTTTGATCCAATGCCCTCCGCTATGCGGTTTCGGATCACCTAATTTGGTTTTGTAGTAGTCCTGAACTCTTCTCCTCAAAGAAGACCCTGTCATTCCAATATATAATATTGTCTCATCGGGAAGCCAAAACGACTTGAGTCTCTCTATCAACCTCTCTGAAGTTGACTTCCACATGTATGGTAAAGAGCAAGAAAAACTAGAGCATCTAGCCAGACTTTCTATATCAACATCATCATAGTATACTTTTCTCCCATTTAAGAATCTTTCATTATCTAGTCTTATGGTCGGGACATAAGATACCCATTCATTCACTTTTGTGTTCGAAATGGGTGCTTCGTCCAGCCCAACGATTTGAGTGGCGTTATCTGTAATAGCTATTACATAGACACCCGGAAGATTACAATTAATAGGTTCCCCCCACGTTACTTGACCCATTATTTCTTTCCCATTCGCTTTAAAAATCTGCTCAACGCTTGTAGGCATATTAATCCTCCTGTATGGTAAAATGAATCAACTAAACCATAACAGAGTTTGTTTAATAAGTCAATATTAAATATAAATTATATTTAATTTTAATTAGCCACCTTAATTTATCCGTCACAGGATCAGTAACCCTCTCTCGTTATAAACAGAACCCGAACTCCCGGAACCACACCGTATAGCCCTATCCAGCGCCATGATGGTAGCAACCGCACCATCAATTTTCTCCGTGGATTTCTCCTTATCTGCTTTTATGTTTCCAGCTGGGTCTGTGCGAACGAAAATGTTATCCATCATCCAACGCAGAATCGGGTGCCCTCCGTGTGCTATCTTCTGTTCATACGTCAGTTTCATTAACTCCTTTGTGGGAGGAGACATATCTTTAAAACCTTGACCGA
>CALCNS010000239.1 GCA_937897315.1 uncultured Bacillota bacterium | reverse complement strand
AGGATTAGGGTTTGCCATACCTATTAACGATGTTAAGACGATCCTCACAGATTTAATGACTTATGGATATGTAGAAGGTAGAATTGATTTAAAAATGACCTTACAAGATGTTACCGGGGTGTACAGTTACTTCTATGGTTATAGCCAGGGTGTGTACATCGCCTCCGTTCAGGAAGGCTCCAATGCGGCTAAAACCGGTTTCAAAGTGGGGGATTATATTACTGCCATAGATGGCACTACGGTATCATCAGTATCGGAAATCAACGCCTTGCTAGATCAGTACAAGGTTGGAGATAGTGTAAAAATCAAAATTCTCAGAAACAACCGTAGCTATACAGGTAATCTGGTTTTGGAAGGTTATAAGGGATAAAGAAAACAGAGGCTCACTGAGCCTCTGTTTTCTTTATCCCTGCAAATGCTTTACGAAATATTCTATGAGTTTACGGCGATAATATGGGTGATCGTGCAAATCATGATGACGATTGGGAAGAATGAGTAAATCAAAGTCCTTATCGGCATTGATTAGAGCATTGACAATACGCATAGTACTGGCAGGGTGCACATTGTCGTCCAGGTCCCCGTGCATTAATAGCAAATGACCTTCAAGTTTATCGGCTAAGAACTCTGCATTCTGTGCCTTCCAAAGATCCTTATTGAAGGGTTCCATAAATAATTCTGACCAGCTGGCACTATAAATCTCTTGTGAATGATTCCCTGCAGTTGCAACACCAACCTTATACAAGTGAGGTAGTTTCACCATAAACTGATAGGTCGCAAACCCACCACCACTGTGCCCCCATACTCCCACTCGATTTAAATCCATCCCAGGGTACTTCGTTTTTAGTTGTGGATAGGCCGCTTCATGATCTTCCATTCCGGCACAAGCACCCATGTTATTATAACAGTGGTCATGAAAAGCTTTCCCACGTAAAGGAGTTCCCCTGCCATCGATGATTACCGCAATAAACCCTAAATTGGCAAGTGTTTGTGTATAGCCGGCATGCCTAGACAATGTCTCCATAAAAGTTTGAGGAGCTAACATTTTCTGATTCCCACCATAACAATACTCTACGACCGGATACAATTGATCGTCACTATAGTCTTTTGGCAAAAACAACATTCCGTGTATATTGGTGACGCCATCGGCTGCTTTCACGCAGAAAGGTGTTGGTTCGATATACCCAGCTTCTCTTAACTTCGTCGCATCACATCGTACGACTTCTCGTATCTTAGAACCTGCAGTTTTATATAGGCTTACAATAGGTTCTCGATGATAGGAGGTCCATACATCGATATAATGCTGTCCATCCGGGCTGAAATGTGTTTCATGATCTCCTGCTTGCGATTGCAAACACTCGATATCACCGCTCTCCAAATTCAGGCAATATGGGTATTTTTGGTATGGTGTCTCTCCTAGACCACGATTGCTTGCAGAAAAGAATAGCAGCTTTCGGTTTGAATCCAAATGAAGTATCTGTCTCACCGTGTATCCTTCTGTTAACTTACGACAAGAGCCATCGGTGAGTCCATATTGGTAGATATCAAACCACCCATCTCTTTCACTGAGCCAAAAAAGGCTATCAAGCTTTTCGGATAAATAGTATTTCTTTTTTGCATAGTCAGATGCATTGTTTCCTGCGTTCTGCATTTTGTAGTGATCCAAGAAAATGAAGGTTGAGGAGCTCTCTGTAAAAAAATATCGTAAACATTGAGTCATATGGTCATACAAGTACACCTTGCTTCGCGTATTTTCTCTGTTCTTCACTTGAAAGAGAGTATACCGTCCCTCCAAAGAATCCCCAAAACTCAAAGGGATTGTACCTGAAAATGCAAAGCGACCCAACCCTAGAGACTGGCAGACATCCTCTTCCGTATCTATTCTATAGTATTCCACTTCGGGTAGATGAGGATCCCCAGGCAGAGGATAATGATAGGTATGGACCACCGGACGAACTGCTTCGTTTCCTTGCGGTACACTCTGGACCAAGGTGTAGGTCTCTACTTTTCTTACATCCATTTTATAGGTCCAAAGAGTCCGGCTGTCCTCACTCCAAGTAACTCCCAGAGGTAAAGGGACATTCTTTAGTTTTGCAGCTATGACCCCGCTCGCGTTGGCACATAGAATACCATATCCAAATTCTTCTGTTCCATCCTTGGTCAATGCTTTTACGACTCCGGTTTTACAATTCATCAAAAACAAGTTGCCCTCAAAACCCCAAACGGCTTTGCTCTTGTCCGGAGACAGAATCGCTCCATTCGGAGTGGGTTTCATTAGAGGAACAAGTTCCTTACCGGTAAAACAGTATCTCATCACCGCTTGCGCACCGGGAGGTGTCGTAAAATATAGATTCCCTGTTTCGTCTAAACTTTCAAATACAATGGGTAATTGATTCTCTGATATCACTGTTTTCTTCTCGGTAGATAAGCATTTCGCCAATTCCACGTGAGAAAACGCTTCTGTCTCCTCTCCTGTCTCTAGATCGTGAAGGAGATACGACGCTTTTTTATCGGTTCCCTCCCAGGACTCTTTTATATACACAAATTGCTGATTCGATAGGAACCAAGGTTTGAATTGTCCATTCAAAACCATGGCTTCCGCTCGTTCTGGCATAAACTGAAGGGCCTTGTCCCATTTCTTTTTTTCTATCATGTTCTAATCCTCCCTCTTAGGCTAGGTGACCCCCAATCCAAGTTTGTATCGCTTTGGTGTCTTGAATTCTATGGGATTCTATAGAAAATATGTCTTGATCCAGAACAACAAAGTCTGCCAGCATCCCCTTCATAAGTCTCCCCTTTTCTCTTTCCTGGAAACAAGCAAATGCCGAACCATAGGTATACATTTTCACCGCCTGTTCAATGGTAATCTTTTGCTCCGGTAACCACCCTCCCAAAGGAACTCCCTTTGTATCGGTACGGGTCACTGCACAACCTAACCCAATAAAGGGATTGAAAGGCTCAACAGGTGCATCGGAACCTCCCGCTAATATCACTCCCAAATCCAGCATAGTTTTCCATGCATATGAGGACTTTGCTCTATCATGCCCAATTCTTTTCTCAACAATATGCAAATCGGTGCCAACAAAACCCGGTTGTGCATCGATGACAACGCCTAATCGTTGAATTTGTAATAACTGTGCTGGAGTAGTCAACTGAGCATGAATGATCCGAGGTCTTGCATCTTTCTTTGGGGTGGCCTTCAGTGCGCTTTCAAAGGCATTTAACATTCCTTGTATGGCAGCATCACCAATAGCATGCCCACTCATCTGATATCCTAAAACATGTGCCAAACTTAATATGGCATTCTTCTGTTCTTGGGTTAAGGTTTCTAGACCCATGGTTGTGGAATCGTCGGAGTAAGGTGATAGCATGTGTGCCGTCCTACCTCCAAGGGATCCGTCACACATCAGTTTAACCGGTCCCAAACTCATGCGTTCATTATTAGCGTGGCCATAATCATTTTCCTTCCAATGATGAAATTGCAACAACCCTTCCACACTGCCAAATAGAAGCTGGTGATTGATACGTAACCCCACAGGATTTTCTACTATCCAATCTTGGTAAGCCCCTAATGCTTTATCCCAGCCTTCATTTCCTGTATTTCCCACATCATTGCTTTGTACACTAGTCAATCCGGATGCGACGGCTGCTTTAGCAGCATTTCGTATGTATCTGTGTACGTCTTCTCGTTTCTCTTTCGGATAATGTGCTGTAGCTAAGCCCATGGCACTTTCTCTCAGGATACCCAATGGCTCACCGTTGGTATCCAAATCCACTTGACCGTTACTCGCAAACTGATACCCATGACCAATATCAGCCATTTTTAAAAGCACCGAGTTCACGACTGCTATATGACCGCAGGCGCGAACGATTACCACTGGTTTGCTCTGAGAGACTTGGTCCAAATCGTATCGAGTCGGCATGGCGTGATCTGGGAATCGATCCTGCAGGAATCCTCGACCTGTAATCATTGCAGCCTCTGGGTTTCTATCGGCAAATGCGCGACATTTAGAAATGACTTCGTCTCTTGACGTACATTCGTTCAAACGGACCCATTCCATCATCCTACCAACATTCACTAAATGCATATGACTGTCGTGCAATCCTGGAATCACCGTTTGTCCTTCCAAAGAGATGTGTTTCGCTCCGGTAAATTGCAAGGATAGCTCTTCCGTACTCCCGCAAGCCAAAACTCTTCCCGCTTCTACGGCCATAGCTTCTGCTTTGGGTCGTAAAACATCTCCTGTCCAGATATTACCATTGATAAATAGCTTTCTCTCACTCATTTAAATTCCTCCTTCACTTCACTGCACAAATATTTCTCCTGAAAATAATGAAATCCTTCCTAGTGTCGGAAGGAATAGCGTTTCGCTTATCGAAATAGACAACTACTTCAGATTTCTTCATTAACTACGGAAAGGATTGATGCTAGTGGCTTCACTGAAACTGGATTATACCAGGTATTATCGCTATCATGCCTTAGTAGAAGCGTTGGAAAATTTTTGTCTGGAATTTCCGAAATTGACCAAGCTCTACTCTATTGGCAAGAGTTCCGGAGGCCGGGATCTTTGGTGTATGGAATTGACCAATCGCGAAACAGGTGCAGCGGAATGCAAACCGGGATTCTACCTCGACGGAAACACTCATGCCGGCGAAGTAACCGGTAGTATGG
>CALCNS010000238.1 GCA_937897315.1 uncultured Bacillota bacterium | reverse complement strand
CATACCACCTTTCGCATAGGGGGGCCTGCCGACCTTTTTGCAGAGCCTTCTACGATAGAAGAATTACAAGCCTTTTTGGCCATACAGAAGCAAACTCAGTGGCCTTGTTTTCTTATGGGCAATGGTAGCAACTTGCTGATTCGCGACGGTGGTATCAGGGGCATGGTCATTGTTTTAGCTGACCGATTTTCGCAAATACAGCCGATATCGGAAACACAGTTACGTGTGCAAGCCGGGGCAAGACTGAGCGCCATTGCAAGAGCTGCATGGTCTTTAGGGTTAGGTGGATTTGAGTTTGCCTCTGGAATCCCGGGAACACTGGGCGGGGCCGTCACCATGAATGCAGGTGCCTATGGCGGTGAAATGCAGCAAGTGGTCGAGAACGTATGGGCGATAAACTGCGAAGGCCATCTGGTTTCACTAAGTAAAGAAGCCATGGATTTTGGCTACCGTCACTCCAAGATTATGGATGAAAACCTCATTGTAGTGGAAGCACAATTGAAGTTGACCCCCAAAGATCCAGGGGAGATAAAAGACTATTTGGATGACTTAGCGGAACGGCGTAGAAGCAAACAACCCATACAACTGCCCAGTGCGGGAAGCTTCTTTAAGCGACCTCCCGGGCAATTTGCAGGTGCTCTCATCGAACAGGCAGGACTGAAAGGGCTACGAGTGGGAGATGCGCAGGTATCGGAGCTACATGCAGGGTTTATTGTCAATGTAGGAGCAGCAACGGCTAGTGACGTATTGCAACTCATGGAAACGATACAAAACAAAGTCATGCAAATGTTTGGAGTGATGTTAGAACCCGAAGTACAAATCGTGGGGGAAGACAAAGCATGAGTAATCAAACGACGACCCTCAAGATAAACGACCTCATAGAAATTACTGCCGATAATATTGGCATGAATGGAGAAGGAGTCGCGCGCTTTCAAGGTGTTGCTGTCTTTTGTGATGGATTACTCCCAGGTGAAAGAGCCATGGTGCGACTTACAGAAGTTAGAAAGACGTTCCTGCGAGCCAGCATAGAACAAAGATATACCACATCGGAGCATCGACAAAAACCACCATGCCCGTATTACGAAAGGTGTGGTGGTTGCCAGCTGCAACACCTCGCCTATGTGGAACAGGTGAACTGGAAAACTACCGAAGTGGTGGAGCAACTGAAACGGGTGGGGAAAATGGAACTCGAAGTTCAACCCACCTTACCCTCACCCTATGAATATGAATACAGAAACAAAATCCAGTGCCCGGTGGGAAAAACGAACGGCAAGATTGTAATGGGGATGTACAAAAGAGGTAGCCATGATATTGTCGATATTGAATCATGCCTTTTGCAGTCTCCTCTTGGGAATCGATTACTGAAAGCCGTGCGCAAATGGATACAAGAAAATCAGCCAGCAATCTACGACGAGCAAACTCATCGTGGATTGCTTCGTCATGTCATGATTCGTACAAACCATGACGATACTCAGGCGCTGGTAACCTTTGTGATAAACGGCTCATCCCTTCAAATATCAACATCTATTATTCAGGAGTGGAACCAGCAATTTCCTGAGCTGATGGGTATCTTGCTGAACCACAATACTAAAAAAGGAAACACCATATTAGGAGAGCATAGTTCGCTTCTGTGGGGTGTTTCTGAGATTAATGATACGATTGGCCTTGCTGATTTTGCCTTGACCGATCGTGCTTTTTTTCAGATAAACCGTCATCAAACCAGCCGGCTGTATAGAATTGTGGCCGAATTTCTGCGAAAGATTGAGCCACAAAGGATTCTCGATGCATATTGCGGCATAGGCTCCATAGGGATTACCATGGCCAAAGAGCTGAACCAACCCAATTTGGGCATCCTTGGGGTTGAAGTAGTGGACGTTGCGGTTGTGCAAGCCAGAGAAAATGCCAAAAGGAACGGGTTGACGAATACTCAATACTTAACCGGCCGTTGTGAAGAAATCGTGCCAAAGTTAGTTCAGCAGGGTTTAAAGCTCGATTGTGCCATATTTGACCCGCCCAGACAGGGGTGTCAAGCTGAATTCTTGCACGCAGTACTTTCGGTTGACATACCACATTTGATCTATGTAAGCTGTAATCCGGTCACTTTAGCCCGTGATTTGGTGCTGCTGGAGCAAGGTGGTTACCGTGTCCAGCATGTACAGCCGGTGGACATGTTTCCCCAGACGACGCATGTTGAGACGGTGGTATTGATGTCAAGGATGGGGAAATAGGGCAGAAAAGCCTTGAAAATCGCAGATATTTGGCCGATTTTGGGTGAAAATCAGCGATTTTTAGAGGGGTGTTTAGCACTCGTTGGAGTACATCTATGCTGTTTCGTAATCTTTGAGAGTGTAAGATGGATGTGAAGCACTTTTTGGGGCTCGCGAGAAGTCGAGTTAGATGTCAGCAGATTTTAGATGTTGGGGTGATATCTTCATTGCGTATAAAGATCTTATGTTTTTGCGTTCTAAAAAACCATCTCATCACTAATATCTCGTCTTTGTGGAATCTAAGCACATGCAATTATGATTACTAAAGGATCACTTTAATTCCCACCAATATTTATTTAGTGCAAGAACAAGGAGGTTGCAAGTGGAGATTACCATTACCTCAGCATTACCTGGGGAAGAAGACCTTTATGAACTTTATCAAGTGTTGGGATGGAATCAGTTTCTTAAATTAGACTCTACAACACTAATGAGAGCAATGTCTGAATCGTACTACTCGGTATATACATACTCAGGAGAAATTTTGGTAGCTACAGGTAGAGTGATTTCAGATAGTATCACAAATGCTTATATAAGCGGAGTAGGTGTTCATAACGATTATAGACATCAGGGGATTGCAACACGAATAATTGAGCAACTAGTGGATCATTGCCGGAAAGCGAACCTTCATATACAACTTTTTTGTGAAGAAGATATGATCCATTTCTACGAGAAATTGGGATTTAGTAAGTTCGCTTTGGGAATGAAAAGTGTTGAGGAAAAACCAATCGACTAACGAAAGTATTTAATTTTACGGACTCTATTACATTAAGAAGGTTGTATAGGTATCATAGGTGGGAGAAATCGAGTGTGGAGGTAGTTTTAATGGCGAAAGCAATTGGTATTGGTGGCTTATTTCTCGAGTTTAAAGGAGATAAGGTAGAGTTGCACAAATTTTATCAGAAGCATCTTAAATTGGAGATGAGCGATTATGGATCGGGTTTTCTTGCTGGAGAACAGTTGATGCTATTATCTTTTAAGAGAGAGTCTGATAAGACACCCTTGGTTAATTTCAGAGTCGATAACCTAGATGAAATGATGGAATCGCTTCAGAAACTCAATCTTGAAACCGATGCTATTGTTAGCTATGATTATGGAAAGTTTGCTCATTTTACGGATCCATTTGGTAATTATATAGAGTTATGGGAACCCAATATTAATATATATAAGGAAATGGTCAGAGCTGAAATTGAAGAATATTGCCAAAAAGTGAGAGGAGTTAGAAATGGCGACTGTTAGTAGTATTAAATTCTATCGGCAAAAAATGCTTCATTGACTATTATGAAGACTTCAGATCCTGCAATAACAATATTCTTCTAGCTAAGAAGTTATTTCAGGATAACCCAAAAGCAACATCCCTTCGGG
Organism: uncultured Bacillota bacterium; assembly: GCA_937897315.1. Lineage (GTDB taxonomy): Bacteria > Bacillota > JAAYKD01 > JAAYKD01 > JAAYKD01 > CALCNS01. Next base: position 333 of record CALCNS010000238.1, on the reverse strand, counting down.
TCCAGTCGACTAGAAATAAGTAAGGCTAAATGGATTTTTGATAAGCGTAAAGAAAGAGAAGCGCTGACCATCATCTGTGACTCTTCCCGACTTGATGAGGAAACAAGACAAAAGGCTAGAAAACTTTTGAATGAACTATAATAATGCGACCTCCTGACTCGAGTTCAGGAGGCCGCTTCTCATAGTTCATTGATCTATATACAACTTCACACCGGACTTGAATTCTACAGAGAATTTGTCCTCACCGACGATCACCTTCTCAATTAATCGTCGGACGAGAACCTCGTCAAAGTTAGTCAAGAAATAGGTTGGTTGCTGCATAAAAGCACATAT
>CALCNS010000237.1 GCA_937897315.1 uncultured Bacillota bacterium | reverse complement strand
CTGCCGGGCAACAAAAAAAGCAGAACACACATTCATTTGTGTGTTCTGCTTTTTTCTATGTAACGTACCGGCGGAGGGTCTGGCTAAGGCTACTTTTTGTTTTCCATTATCTCCACAATCGTCTTTTCTGTAGCCTCCATGCCCGGAGAAGCAATCAACCCCATCTGACGGAAGGTTTCTTCTGGTGTCACGCCATTAATACCATGTCGAGCATCTACGCCCACATGTAGCAAAGCAAACTCTACGGCGCGGAACGCAGCGTCCACAGCTACAATCCCTTTCATGGTGCAACCTTGGTTTCCACCATCACAAATCATGCCGGTAATACCGGAAGCCATGTTATTCACCACTAGGACAATCTGTTCAAAACTCGCTCCTCGCATCCAAGCCATGGCACACGCCATCGCGGTACCGGAGGCAATACCACAACCGCAGAAAGCCGATAAGCGCCCAGAGTAGTCTTTAATGTATTGGGTAACCAGATAAGATATCGCCGTTGCCTGCAAAAGCGTTTCTTCGCTATATTGACGGACTTGCTGCACGGCATACAAAGGCATCGTACAAATAATACCATGAGCACCACTTCCTGCAATGCTCATAGCCGGCTTCTCTAAGCCAATCACTCTCGCTTCAATAGCCCCGTTGCAGAGTAGTTGCGCGGTGGCTCTATCGTTATCTGAAATCACCTCACACCCATTTTGCTGATATAATGATGGAGCGAAGGTGGTTCTCTTGGAGGACAAGCCTAAATGAAACAACTCTAGGTTCATCTCATAGGCGGAACGCATGAAAAGCAACTCCTCCACAGGCACGGTTTCGGCATAGGTAAGGATATCTTGGAAGCTGTAATCGTGAATATGGGGTCCGGAAAAGGGGACAACTTCACCTTCGGCTTCAAGTGCATCCTCTGCGATTTTATTCCAGCAAAGAATCTCTTCATTCAGTTTGATTTCCTCCACTTGGGTATGCTTATCCCGTATAGTCACGGTACACACATCGTCACCGGCTTCTACCCGTACCTGTATGTAAATCCTCGAGCTAATCATCGCTACAAAAGCTCGAAATAAACCGGCTTGAACCCATTCGTCTGCTTGTTTACGGTGTTCTTCCTTGACACAACCCAACATTTCCAATCCCAAATCCGGTAAATTGACCGCCGCTCCTAAAGCCGCAGCGTATAAATTACCCACTTGATCGGTATTG
>CALCNS010000236.1 GCA_937897315.1 uncultured Bacillota bacterium | reverse complement strand
TAAATGTGTAATGCGGATAGCTGTCTCCACCTTGTTCACATTCTGTCCCCCGGCACCACCCGCTCGATATACATCAATTTTCAAATCCTCTGCCTTTACATGGACTTCATTGGCATCATCGATTTCCGGCAAAACTTCCACCGCAGCAAATGAAGTGTGTCTACGTCCCGATGTGTCAAATGGGGATATGCGTATTAAGCGATGAACACCGCTTTCGGATTTCAGGTAACCGTAAGCCTTCTCGCCACGAACAAAAAAGGTAACACTTTTAATCCCGGCTTCATCCCCACCCTGATAATCGGCCGTCTCCACCTTATAACCACAGATTTCAGCATAACGCAAATACATGCGCAACAACATTTCTGCCCAGTCTTGTGATTCGGTACCACCTGCACCCGGGTGAATGGTCATAATAGCATCATTGTGGTCATAGGGTTCTGATAACAAAGTACTGAGTTCCAGTGACTCCAGATTAGCCAATAGTCGTTTATGAACCTGTTGTAATTCTTTCAACCACTCCGGATCCTCATGTTCGTCTAACATGGCGATGAGATCTTGCGACTCTTGAAAACTATGGAGCAACTCATCAAACGCATCGAGTTGGCTTTTAAGTGTATTGCTTTCAGAGATTTTCTTTTGTGCTGCTTCCGGATCATTCCAAAAGTTTTCGTTCTGAATCTCTTCTTGCATGCCAAGGAAGCTATTCTTTTTTAAATCGTAGTCAAAGAGACCTCCTCAGCTCATCCAATCGATTCGGTATGAACGCGAGCTCTTTTCTAATGTCTTCTAACATGTTCTACACACCTTTCGCGATAGGAGAACTTATTTTCCGCAACAATGCTTATATTTCTTGCCACTACCACAAGGGCAAGGATCATTTCGTCCCACTTTCGCAGCTGTTTTCTTGACAGGTGTTCGCTTCGAATCCGAGGGCATTTGAGCAGGATCCATCGGCTTCGCCACTTGTTCCCTTTGGATGGGTTCTTGGCTAACTCGTATTTGCACCTGATACATTTGTCTGACCACATCGTGCTGTATATTGCGAATCATCTCGTCAAACATTTCGAAACCCTCTACCTGATACGCCTGTAAAGGATCTTGCTGAGCATAGGCGCGTAAGCCAATTCCAGTACGCAACTCTGTCATATCCTCTAAATGCTTCATCCATTTGGTATCTACCGTGCGCAGCAGTATCATTTGTTCCAGTTGTCGCATGATTTCAGAGCCGAACTCCGTTTCCCGGCGTTCATACTCTTCATCGGATAAAGCCTCGAGCTCTTCCAACATCTCCGCGCGTCGATTACTTTGGAGTATTTCTTGAACCTGTGGCTCCACTGTTGCCGGCAAGACCTCCATGAGCGACCGTTGAGCAGAGGTGCGATCCCATTCTTCCGGCTTCGTATGCTCATTACAGAACAGGTCTACTTTCTCCGTTAACACGTTTCGAACCATGCCTATGATGACAGTTTTTAGCTCTTCCCCTCGTAATACTTGCTGACGTTGACCGTAAATGATTTCTCGTTGCTTGTTCATAACATCATCATATTGTAAGACGTGTTTACGAATATCGAAGTTCCGTGCTTCCACTTTTCTCTGTGCGTTCTCAATGGCTTTGCTTAAAATCGGGTGTTCAATGGGAATATCGTCTTCCACCTTAAAGGTCTCCATGAGAGCAGATACTCTGTCCCCACCAAACAAACGCATCAGATCATCCTCGAGAGAGATATAAAACTGGCTGGAACCCGGATCCCCTTGACGACCAGAACGTCCCCGTAATTGATTATCAATTCGTCGAGATTCATGCCGTTCGGTACCTATGATATGCAAACCGCCTAAGTCTACCACGCCATCGCCTAAGAGAATATCGGTTCCGCGTCCTGCCATGTTCGTAGCAATGGTGACCGTCCCTTTTTGTCCGGCTTGGGCTACGATTTCGGCTTCTTTCTCGTGAAATTTGGCATTTAAGACTTGATGAGGGATACCGCGTCGAACGAGTAACTTCGATAAATATTCGGATTTCTCTATGGAAATGGTTCCAACCAAAACGGGCTGCCCTAACGCATGTCGCTGTACTACATCTTCGACAACAGCTTGAAATTTGTTCATTTCGGTCTTATAGACCAAATCTGCTAAGTCCTGGCGAATCATTGGTTTGTTGGTAGGAATGACGACGACATCAATTTTATAAATGGCTCGAAATTCTGCTTCTTCTGTTTCGGCAGTACCGGTCATACCAGCAAGTTTCTTATACATACGGAAGAAATTTTGGATGGTGATGGTTGCTAACGTTTGATTCTCACGTTCTACCGTAACGCCTTCCTTCGCTTCAATGGCTTGGTGTAGACCATCGCTGAAACGACGACCGAACATTAAGCGTCCTGTAAACTCATCCACAATAATGACCTGGTCTTCTTTCACCACATAATTGACATCCAAAATCATTAACGCTTTGGCCTTAATGGCATTCACCAGAAAATGATATAACTCACTGTTCTCCGGTGCCATGAGGTTGTCAATTCCTAAAAGTCGTTCGACCTTGTTTACGCAACTTTCTGTGGTTGAAATCGTGCGCGCCTTTTCGTCGACCGTGTAATCTTCTTCTACTCGAAGGCCGCGAGCGATTTGGGCAAATTTACCGTACAAATCCGTCGACTTATCTCCTTGACCACTGATAATCAAAGGAGTTCTGGCTTCATCGATCAGGATGCTATCGACTTCATCGACGATGGCATAATTCAACGGCCGTTGCACCATGTTATGCTGATACACAACCATGTTATCTCGCAAATAATCGAAGCCGAACTCTGAATTTGTACCATAAGTAATGTCGGCGGAATATGCTTTTCTTCGTCCGGTATAGTCCAAATCATGGTACAGAACGTCGACAGTCAGACCTAAGAAACGGTGAATTTCTCCCATCCAAGCACAGTCACGTTTAGCCAAATACTCATTGACCGTAACGATGTGTACACCTTGTTCGGTTAGTGCATTTAAGTATGCCGCGAAAACAGAGGTCAAGGTTTTGCCTTCTCCGGTTTTCATTTCCGCAATACGACCTTGATGCAAGACAATCGCTCCCAACACCTGAGTATCAAAAGCTCGTTGCCCAATCACGCGTATAGCGGCTTCCCGCACCACGGCGTATGCTTCGGGTAACAAATCGTCCAAGGTTGCCCCAGCTACGAGACGTGCTTTAAACTCCAGCGTTTTCGTTTTTAACCCTTCATCCGGTAAGGACTTCATCGCTGCTTCCAACTGATTGATTTTCTTCATAGACGGTTGCAGCTTGTCCAGTTCTTTTTGATTGGGATCTCCAAAGATTTTTTTAACAAAACCAAACATGCTTACTCTCCTTTAGCGCTGCGATGCAGGGCTCGTTGATAACGGATTTCATCGACCATAGCCCATAATCCGCCTAAAATCAGGGTATGTCCACCTAAAACAATGGGAATCGGAGCTTCTTTTGCCACTTTGGTGAACTCTCGAATGAAGGGGTCTTCAATGATTTCCCAGTTCCCTAAATCGGAATTGAAACGGTCGTGTTCACTGGCATGTAATTTCATGTGCGCAAAAATCACCCGTGTGTCGATGAATGCAACATCGGAATTCTCGCTGACCCATTTGAAGAAGGCGTCAATCCCGGCTACTTCAATAAAAGCTGCTAAAAAAGATCGGACTTTCCCTTCGGCTTCCAATCCCATGGCCTTCATTCCGCGCTCTTCTGAAAGCACACGCAACCTAGCACGCAAATGTAAATTAAAATGAGCAATCAATGGTGCGCCTACCCGACCGCTGACCCATACACTAGGGACCTCCCCTTTACGGGATAAGACGTTCCAAGCCCGTTCCAAGGTTTCGGTTGACCAATCCATGGCGTCTACCGCTTGACGGGTTCGACGCCCTAAATTGGGCATCAGTTTCAAAAAGAGAATCTCGGTTGGAGTATCCACATCAAAATGTATCCCGGGGGAATGAGGCATCAGCAACCGGGTCAAATGTTTTTGATATCGAATCTGAAATCCCAAAGCGTTGTCCATATCGGGAGGATCCATTTCCAGCAAAATATTGGCAGGATGCCAACCAACGATGTCGGCGGACTGAACATTATTCACATAAACGACTTTTTCGTTTTCATTTAGTACTTTTGCAATATCGGTAAATTCATCGATGCTGATTAACGGGGAACTGGCGCCACTAAAATATAGCACCCGCTCCATGGGGTTCTCGCGAATGACTCGTTGGAGTGCCTTGCCGAAGTGAAACGGTTTCCAGCCTGTAGTATCGATAACTTGCGCTCCCATCGCTTTGGCTTCCAACGCTAAATCCGGATAATTGGTCGCAAGAAACACCCGGTCATAATCGGAATGTTGTATCAATGTTTCGATATTATCTAAGCAGATGGCCTTGCGTACTCCCAACATACTGAGCTCCACCATACTGGTGGGATTTCCGCCTTCGAAAATGACTGCTGTCACTGGATGGCTCATCTTCATCGCTCCTTTACCTCTGCTAAGCAGAGAAATTACTGACCTTATTAATTCTGCAAAAGAAGCTGTAAATCCTGCAAACTAACCCATAAGACCATATCGTAAGCCAATGGCATATATGGGTTGAGATTGCGAGCGATGCAGCGGTCCTTTCTTTTCTTCCATAAAGGCAAAACCCATGGATTCGTAAAAGGAGATTGCCGGAAGGTTGCCATGCAAAACCCACACCGATAAAGGTCTTTTTGTATGTTGCAGTGTGTAATACAATAGCTTTTTGCCGAATCCGCGGCGCTGATATCCGGGTTCTACATAAAACCAAGTGATTTCGTGATTGGTAAAAGCGACAAACCCCCGAGGAACTTCATGGAGTAGCAGTACCGCAACTTGTCCTTCAAACAAGTTTTCTTCTTCAAAAGTGGCTAATAAATTCGTATAACCCTCCAAATAACCACAACGTGCCAATTCCTGCTGACGAGCCGCGTCATGAATTCGTTGTAAATGCTCCCAATCTGTATCCTTGTATGGGCGAATCTCTATGGCATTTCCTGTTTGATTTTTCTGTTCCAAGTGATGTTTCAACCATTCCATAGCCAAGCGATACCCTTCGAAGCCGAATCCCTGAAAGGTTTTTTGACAGGCAAGTCCGGCATAGGACTGTTTTCGAAACGCCTCACGCTTTTGCGTATCGCTTAAATGCACCTCAACGGCCGGAAGCTTCACAGCCAGTAGCGCATCTAAGATGGCAATCGATGTGTGAGTGTACGCGGCAGGGTTGATGATAATGCCATCGTAACTCTGTCTTGCTTCTTGTATCCAATCCACCAAAACACCTTCATGATTGGTTTGACGACATTCCACATCAACAGATAGATTTTTGGCGGAGTTCATTAAAAATGCAAGTAAGTCTTCATAAGTTTGGCTGCCATAGACTCCAGGCTCGCGCACCCCCAACAAATTGAGATTAGGACCGTTCAAAACGAGAAACTTCATGATACACCTCCTGTATTCGTTCGACTGCTAGCTCCAGGGAAGAGTTGTTCTCAACCACTGCTTCGGCACACCCTCGATACAAGGGTTCTCTTTTTTCATATAGTTTCTGCAATTGGAGTAAATCCCCCGACAATGGTCTTCCTTCCCGACTTAATAATGGCAACTCGCGTTGTATCCAAACAAGAAAACCATTTTGCCGTAATGCCTTTTGATTACTTTTTCGCAAAAGCGAACCTCCTCCGGTTGCTATCACAGACCCCTTGCCTTTTCCAAGCCGCGAGAGAACTTCGGATTCTGCCTTTCGAAATGCTTCTTCTCCCAACTGTGTAATCACCTCAGCCGGAGTTTTCCCAAGTTCCTCCATCAAGATCTCATCACTGTCAAAAAAAGGTCGACCGAGTCTCTCGGCTAGAATTCGTCCTAACGTCGTCTTACCACAACCCGGCATGCCAATGAGAACGACATTCTGCATCTCACTCTTTAAAGAAGCTGTTATTTCGTATAGGGAGGTATTTGCTAGATTTCTTCTAGTGAACTGCTCCGAAGCTTTTACGGCTTGTGCGACCAACATGGTTAATCCGTTCTCATAGGGGATTCCTAATTCTTCTGCTTGCAAGAGAAGGGCTGTTTTTAAGGGATGATACACCACGTCGAATACAGCGACACAATGCGGAAACATCTGTAAATCAATTAATTGCTCCCCGTTGTTTGGGTACATTCCGACCGGTGTGGTTTGAAGAATCACTTCAAACATCCGATATAGATTAACATTTTTATAATTTACTGGTCCCTGACGAGTGACCTTGATAATTTCCCTTGCTCCCCCCTCTTCTGCAACCGCTTGAGCGGTTCGAGAAGTAGCTCCTCCACCTAAAATCAGGACATTTCGCCCCTTCAGTGACATGTTTGCATGCTGCAAAGCGACCTTCATGCCATGAAAATCGGTATTATCCCCATGAAGTGAGCCATCGGGCTGCCTGACGATGGTATTAACGGCACCAATTCGTTTCGCCAAAGGGCTAATCGTTTGGCAATAAGACAAGATTTCCTGTTTATAGGGAATGGTTACATTTATACCTGCAAACAACCCCTCTTGTAGGAAACCAGGTAGTCTATCGGGTGAAATATCGAACAACCGATAGGGATACGTACCCAGTTTTGCATGAATGGCTGGTGAAAGACTATGACCCAATGGATGCCCCAAAAGGCCAAATGAACTCCTAAGTATTTGCGTTTGTGCATCTCGTGAAGTTTGAAAAATCCCCTCATATAATTGACGAATGGATTCGGAATGTTCCGGATGAGCTTCTGTTAATCGATTCATGACGCTTTCTTCTCGACTGCGATCTAAAACCGGCACCCCTTGTTGCTGTTTCCATAAAGCAATTTCGTTGACAATGTTCATGCGTTGCACAAACAACTCCGCCATGCGATCGTCTATTTGGTTTAGCATAAGGCGAAACGTTTGTAGATCCATGTTAGCGACCTCCTTCGAGAATCACATCTAAGAGCACCAAAGCCATAGCGGCTTCCACCACCGGTGCGGCGCGCAAGGTAATACAAGGATCGTGGCGACCCATAATCTGCAAGGTAGCTGTTTTGTGTTCCTGCAAATCCACCGTTTTTTGCTCTTTGGCTATGGAGGCGGTGGGTTTAAAGGCCACTCGTAAAAGAATTGGCATACCGGTGCTAATACCACCTAGAACACCACCATGATGATTGGTCTTGGTTTTCACTTGGTTCTCTTGAAAAACCCAAGGGTCATTATGTTGACTCCCCAGTATTTGAGTTGCTTGAAATCCGCTTCCAAATTCAACCCCTCTGACTCCGGGTATGGCGAACAGGGCATAGGCTAAGCGGCTTTCTAAATTTTCGAAAATCGGATTCCCGAATCCACCGGGAAAGCCCACTGCTGCAGCCTCGATGATTCCCCCTAAAGAATCTCCCTCAGCAGCAACTTGGCTGACAGCATTTAACATGGTTTGTCTGAACTCTTTACAAACGAGTGGTAACAGCTCCTTGCTTAATTCCTTGAGTTGCTCTTTTGATACCGTAACGGGGTCAAACCCTTCATCTTTAAGGGAGCCCACTTGAGCAATGTGACTGCCTATAACAACACCTTTCTCGGCCAAAATTTGCAAAGCAAGAGCGCCGGCAAAACACCAAGGTGCAGTGAGGCGCGCCGAAAAGTGGCCGCCACCGCGTAGATCGTTAAACCCGTCATAACGCAACATGGCGGGATAATCCGCATGAGAAGGACGTGGAGTGTGTCGAAAGGCTTCGTAATCCTGCGAACGCACATCACTGTTAGGGAAAAACGCCACTAAGGGTGCCCCGGTAGTAACCCCTTGGTAAACTCCCGATTGAAGCAGATACGTATCGGCTTCCACCCGTGCTGAAGTGCCGGGACGAAACCCTGGAGAACGACGTTTCAAGAAAGCAGCAATTGCTTCTTGATCTAACCGCACTCCTGCCGGTAAGCCTTCCATGAGAACACCAACCCCGGCACCGTGAGATTCCCCAAAGAGGGAGAAACGCAAGCTATTTCCCATTTGCGATGACATATGAAACCCCTCCTACGCTCTGCCAAGCTTTGAAAAAATCCGGATACGATTTGGCTACCGATTCTGCACCTGTGATCTGCACACCCTCAGTACATAATAAGCCAGCTACGGCGGCCGCCATGACCAAGCGATGATCTCGCAAACTGTCAACTAGACCTCCCGGCAAACTCTCTTGCCCAAAAATGAACAGGCAATCTTCTTTAACGTTGTATTCGGCTTTTCCGCCAATGTTTTGGACCAACGCTAAAACACCTTGAATACGGTTGCTTTCCTTATATTGCAAGCGCTGTAAGCCACTCAACCGATTGAACCCCGGTGTAAAGGCTGCCAAAACAGCTAAGATTGGCACCAAGTCGGGGATCTGTTCGCACGAAAGATGCAAAGGTTTTTTTGAACCCTTTCGCACAGTTAAGGTATGCCCCTGCCAGGTAACCACAGCACCCCATTGTTCTAAAATTGAAACGATTGCTCGGTCGCCCTGCAAACTTGACGAACTTAACCCTGTAAACCGCAAACCTTGGGGAGAAAAACCGGCAGCCACCAACCAAAAGGCGGCATTCGACCAATCACTTTCCACCAAAAAGCTACCCGGGGAAATGTAATGCTGCGACGCCGGAATGCGATACCCCTGTTCGGTCTCTTCTACCTGAATACCAAAGCTACGCAACACTTGTAGAGTCATCTGCACATAGCCCAAAGATTCGATCGGTGTGGATGCTTGTACATCACTTTCGCCCATAAGCAAGGGTAAAGCAAAGAGCAAGCCACTAAAATACTGCGAACTGATATGCCCCGGCAAGACAAAAAGACCCGGCTGTAACTGCCCGGTTAAATGGAAGGGTAAGGATTCGGGTTGAATCTGGACACCCTGCCCAGTAAGGGCTTGAACTAAATCAGCTAAGGGTCTGGCAGGAAGATTACCCTCTCCCGTCCAGAAAGAGGAAATTCCCAAAGCACTGACCACCGGTAATAGTAAGCGTAACGTGGTTCCCGATTCTCCACACTGAAGGTTCACTTCTTTTTCACGAAGATTATGTAGCTCGGCTTGTGGAATGGGCTTCACTCGAAACCGTTTATTAGGCAAATCGTGCATCTCAGCACCTAAGGCTTGTAAACATGCTTTCGTTGCTAACACATCTTGGCCAGAGCCTACCCCATTGATTACGGTGGGGCCGTCTGCCAAAGCCGCGGCCAATAGGGCTCGGTGGGCTTGCGATTTAGAAACCGGTATTTGAATCTCACCACGTAAAAACCCCGGCTCAATGTTGCGAATCATAGTGGTTCGCCTGCCTTATATAAGGCCTCCGTTACGAGGTCACGGAATTTCTCTAAGGGCAGGGTATGCAACCGGCAGCTTCCCACCGCTTCCGGTAGCACAACGGTGATGCTTTCACCCTGGCGTTTTTTATCTTGCACCATGGCAAGAGTTAAGGCCTCTACAGATAACTCATAGTGTAAAGGGAATCCGAATTTGCGTAAGAGGGCTTCTACCTTATTTGCCAATTCTGCCGAACAAACACGTAAGCTTGCCGCAATACGATAAATAACAAAAAGCCCGTAAGCAACTGCTTGACCATGATGCACCGAATACCCACTCACCTGCTCTAAGGCATGGCCAATGGTGTGACCCAAATTGAGCAAACGCCGGCCATCTTCTTCTCGTTCATCGGCTAAGACAATGGCTGCTTTAATCTGCACACAGCGCTGAATCATCTCTTCCACTGGGTAATTTTTGCCCTCAAGCACCAAGCGCTCAAAAGACACCGCATCGCCCAAAAGGAAGGTCTTGATCACTTCTCCCATACCATCGAGCCAAAGTTCAGGGGTTAAAGTTTGGAATACGCTGGGATCGCAAACCACCAATGCCGGTTGCCAAAAGCTACCTACCAGGTTCTTACCCTGGGGTAAATTGACCGCTGTTTTCCCCCCCACGGATGAATCCACCGCTGCTAAGAGCGTGGTTGGCACTTGCACCACTGGGATACCGCGCTGAAACAAAGCTGCCGTCAAGCCCACCAGATCTCCGGTCACACCGCCCCCGAGAGCAACCAACACCGACTTACGGTCCGCATGCAGGTCAGCCAATTGATGCAAAAGGCTGATCAGAGTAGGCATGGTCTTCTGCTCTTCTCCGGGTTGAAACGTCAAAACATCGGTTTGAAAACCGCGTTCTTGCAAATTTTCGTTGACTTCTTGACCGTACAGGCTCATAACATGGGCGTCGCCAATTAAAAACAACCGGCGCATGCCAAATAAGCCCTCCATCTCTCGGGGCAATTCGGCTAACGTTCCTTGGCCGATCAACACCGTATAAGGCTGACTGGTTTCTATGCGTTCACGAATCATCAGCATTTCTCCTCTACCGGTTATTACGAAGACTGTTGCGAACTCGCTGAATATCAGTCATGAGTTGGCTGAACTGAGCAAAGGTCAAGCTTTGTTCACCATCGCTTAATGCTTGTTCCGGTTGCGGATGCACTTCCAAAAGTAGACCATCGGCACCTGCGGCCACAGCCGCCAACGACATCGCCGGTACTAAGGAAGCCACCCCAGTTCCATGACTGGGATCCACCACTACAGGTAAACGACAAATCTGTTGCAATAGCGGCACCGCCGAAAGATCTAAGGTATTGCGGGTCAAGGGCTCAAAACTGCGAATCCCCCGCTCACATAGGATGATTTGAGTATTGCCACGGGTCATCAAATACTCGGCACTGGCTAAGAGCTCGGTCAGAGTAGCGCTAAAGCCACGTTTTAAAATAATGGGCTTGTCTTGGTCGGCAAGTGCCTTCAGCAAGGCATAGTTTTGCATATTTCTGGCACCCACTTGCAGAATATCGACATCGTCAAAAAAAGATCGCTGCGACGCGTCGGTGATCTCGCTGATCACCGGCAAACCAACCGCTTTACCGGCTGCTACCAGAAGTTGTAGCCCTTCTTCTTCTAACCCTTGAAAAGCATAGGGCGAAGTGCGTGGTTTATACGCCCCACCTCGCAAGGCACAGGCACCCAAGCGAGCGAGCGCACTCGCCGACTGATGTATTTGTTCTTCCGATTCCACGGCACAAGGTCCGGCGACCACAGCAAAATGACCATTGCCAATCTGGCAAGAGCCAAAGGAAACTGCCAAGCGTTCTCCTTCTTCCCCACAAGCCAAGGGGTAATCCGCACGAATCTTTGCCCAAGCTTCTTTCATTCTCTTCACCCATTCTATAGTTTTCAACTTGTTATCTCATTTATTTGGACTCTCATCCATAAAGAAAACAGCCGACAATGAAACCACTGTCGGCTGTTTAGTATTCCGAATTTTTGGGTTCATCCTGCTTCAAGATTTCGCGGAAACGCTTAGGAATTCCTTTGCTAGCCCGTAAATCTTAGTAACCCAAATCCTCGTCAATCAGAACTACTTCGTAATGAGGCACACCGTTCGGCTTGCGGTCAAACACGGCCGTCACATTGCAGATGCGTCCGGGGCTGTCGCAATTGTAGCACTTGTCTCCTTTGATTGCACATGGCGTTGCAGTATGCAAACGTTGGGCATTCAGCGGAGCAGCAATGTTTTTGGCACGCCAAGTCGCTGCTTCTAAATCGGGAGCGATTTTATTGCGCCCAACCACCAAATAAACGGCTTGCGGTCCATAAATGGTAGCCGAAACTCTGTTACCACTACCATCGATGTTGATCCACTCCCCGGTTTCAGCCATACCATTGACGCTACTCAAATAAACTTGGGATTGTCTGGCTGGTAAAAGGGCTGCACCGCTTTGTTCCCAATGCCACAGCACACAGTTTTTGACACGAAGTTTAGTGCTTAAATCCATTTGTTTCAGGGTCATAGAGCCA
>CALCNS010000235.1 GCA_937897315.1 uncultured Bacillota bacterium | reverse complement strand
AGTCTTTCGAACTTTTTGGTGTTAATTTTTTCTCTAGAGAACGCTTGTATCACTTGCATACCGGTAATGCTTTCGTTGAGATGGGCTGTGATGGACGATCCTATCCGGCGATGCTTCATCCATAATCCTCGCAAAGGAACCTGTTCAAAGTACACGACGAGGGCGATAAAAGGAACCAAAGCCATAGAAATCAAAGCCAATTGAACATCGAGCAGTAACATCATTACGATGAGAACTACGAGCATCAACCCTTGACTGAGAATATTGATCAAGCCACCATTGACCAAATCGGCGATGCGATTCACATCGGTGGTCAACCGAGCAATGATTTTTCCAACGGGCCGGCTGTCGTAAAAATTGAAGGATAGTTTCTGGATATGCCGGAACAGTTCACCTCTTAAATCGTAGAGCACCTTCTGTCCGGTTTCATTGATGAGTAGATTTTGACGGCGATTGGAAAACCAGCTGACGAGTGATAACGCCAAATATAGCAAGGTCATCGTCAATAAATAGCTGAAGTTGAAATCCTTAATGCCAAAATCGATTGCATTTCGCACGACGAGAGGCTCTAATACACTCATCAAAGTGCGTAAAGATACGAAGAAAGCAGCCAGAAATGCTAAGGAACGATAGGGGAGAATATATCGCATCATTCTTCTTAGCAATTGGTAATCAAATGCCTTTTGCTCCGTATCTTGTTGCTCTTCTTCCACATCGAAAAGATTCTCTATGACAAGATTTTCTTGATTATCGGACATGAGCGTCTCCTCCTTCCGGTGGTTTTTGAGTGACGCGTTTACTGATTTGTTGTTCAAATAAACGTTTATATATGCCATCGCGGTTCAATAACTCTGTGTGACTCCCGCTTTCGGCGATGGTGCCCCCTTCCAAGATCACTACTCGATCGGCGTTTTGAATCGTAGATAGTCTTTTGGCGATGATTAAAGTAGTGCGGTCTTTCATGACCGACTCAAGGGCAGTTTGAATTTTTTCTTCTGTTTCAATATCTACACTGGAAGTGGCTTCGTCAAGAACCAGTATTTTTGGGTTGAGCAAAACAGCTCTGGCCAAAGCCACTCTTTGTTTTTGACCTCCTGACAAACCAATTCCTCGTTCACCAACCATGGTGTGATAACCATGCGGAAGAGAATCCACAAATTCTGAGACTTGGCTGACCGAGGCGGCATGCTTAACCGCTTCTACAGTGGCCTTGGGTGAACCAAAAGCGATATTATCACCAATTGAAGTGGAGAATAAGAACGTTTCTTGTAACACCATTCCAATATTTTGCCGAAGATCCTCTAAGCGATACTCACGAATGTCCACTCCATCCAGTAAAATACGTCCGGAAGTGACTTCATGAAAACGGGGTATGAGGTTCATTAAGGTTGTTTTACCGGAACCGGTTCCGCCGACGATTGCCACGCGTTCTCCCGGTTTGATATCCAAGTTGATTTGATGTAATACGGCATTGTCAGGGTCGTCATCAAAACGAAAAGAAACATTTTCAAAGGTTAAGTGACCCTGAATCTCTTTGATTTCACTGGGATTCACTGGGTCCGTAATCTTGATCTCCATGTCCATAATATCAAATACACGCGGTGCCGCCGCCAAAGCCCGACCCAACATGTTAATGAGGAAGCCCAACATTCGTATTGGCCACATGAACTCCCAAAGGTACATATTGAACGATAGCAGATCACCCATGGTGATCCGACCCGCCTGATACTCCAATCCTCCAAAAAAGAGAAATAACATGATACCCATGGCGGAGGTCAGTTCCATGAGGGGATTATAACGAGCCTCCAATTGTGCTCGGTCCATGTTCTTTTCCTGATACGTGTTGTTTTGCACATCGAATTTACGGATTTCGTGACCTTCACGAGCGAATGCTTTCACCACCCGAACACCGGAGATGTTCTCTTGTAAGGCAGATGTCAAGGTGTCCATTTGATTTCGAACGGCTTCCCATGCGGGGCGCACTACTTTGTTGAAACGATAGATTAAGAAAAATAGAATCGGTAGTGTAATCAGTGTTTTTGCTGCCAAAGTAGGACTCAGATAGATCAGAAACCCCGTCGTTCCCGCCAGAGTGACGATGTTGGAACTTAATTCGAGGAAAGACCAGCAAATAAACTGTTGGACAATGTCGACATCTTCTGTCATCTTGGACAGAACAGAGCCGGTCTGAGTTTTAGCAAACCATGAGATTGGGAGTTGTTGCAACTTATTGTGGATATTTTCTCTTAACGTTTGAGCAATCTTCTGACCAACGGTCTCCGAACCATACCATTGAACAAACGCTAATGCTCCACGTATGGTCCATACTCCTACGTACAAGAAGAGCAAGCGTTTAATATGAGAGAAATCTCCGGAGGGAATCCCCTCATCAATGAGTTCTCTAATCAATAAGGGGGGATACAGCTTCAATAGATTTCCTACTACCAAAGCGGAAATCACAATAATATATAAAAACCAATAGGGCTTCAGCAGACTTAGAATTTTTGTAAAATTACGCAAAACGGAGCTCCTTTCTACAATAGGTTCTACGCGTTTCGGGGATGTTCGTGGATGAGCCTTTTGAGTTGCTCTTTCGCTTTCTGATAATCCGCTTCAAGCATAGCAAACACCTTCTCATCGTTGAAGGTGCCTCGAATCCATCTGGCTTCTCGCATGTGGCCCTCTTGGACCATACCGACGGATTGAGCCAGGGAAACACTACCTACGTTTTCGGCATTGATAAATGCCATTAGTTTATGAATATGTAACTCTTCAAAGGCATAAATGAGGATGGCAGCCACAGCTTCCTTGCCGTAACCTTGTCTCCAGTACGTGGGTTGAAGGGAGTAACCGAGTTCCCATTCACCTACTGCAGGCCAGTTACAAGTCAATTGCACTTGCCCAATCGCTTGACTCTGATGTCGGATAATAAAGCGAATGGCTCCATCACTAGGTAGCTTTTTCGCTTCTTCCAAATAGAAGAAAAATTGTTTTTCAACCCGATCACGAGTAGGATATTCCGACTCGTAACGAAACAGACGTACATCGTCATAAAGCGTACGTATAAAGTCAGCATCTTGCTCTGTCATCGCTGAGAGAGCAAGTCGACTGGTTTGTAAGAATACATTCATGATAATCCTTTCTACGATTCTTCGTCCAGTTCATGAGGACGAACCGTATTGGCGTGATATAAGCCAATCGATACCGCAATGGATAAATTGAGAGAATCGATATGAGAGCTGTGGGGGATGATGAGAGGGGTACCCATTTTCTCGAATTCTGCATCCAATCCACTGGCTTCGTTACCAAAGATGAAAGCCGGTGGAGCGTCTTTCGGCCATTGGAATTGATGGAGTGGTATGGAACCGGTCAGCATAAACGGATAACAGATATGATGTTCGTATTGTGCTCGATAGGAATGAAAACTTTCGAATCGTTGTACACGCAAGGAGAAGCATGCACCCATCGAACCTCTAACGACTTTCGGGTCAAAAATATCGGCTGCCGGTTGGATAATGGCCACATCCAGGAAGCCAAATCCAAGAGCAGAGCGTAGGATGCTTCCGAGGTTCCCCATATCCGAAGGATTCACCAAAACCAAATGTCCTTGATTGGGGTCAAGAGGGTGTTCTTCTTTACGACATTTGGCGATGACATAACAATTCTCCTTGGGGCTCAATCGCCGAAAAGGTTTCTCATGAACACTCCAGGATACCCCTAATTGCTGACAAAGTTGACGGAGTTTGATTCCCGACGCGTTATCCGCGAAGCTTGGATGCAGAAGAACGTGCTCCGCTAAGTCTGGACGAATTTGAAGTAGTTCAAATACAGGAAAGGCACCCAAAGCATACGTATAGGAGGTGTCTTTCTTATAAGGAGAGTATTCCATGTTCTCACTCCTTCTGAAGTATAAATCGGTTCAATGCATCGGCAACCCCGTCATCTTCATTGGATTTGCCAACAAAATCGGCTGATTGTTTGGCTAAGTCTTGACCATTCCCCATACATACGGAGAAGCCGGCAACTTGAAACATATCGATGTCGTTACCCCCATCGCCAATGACCATGACATCCTTTGTCTGAATACCATAATATTCTGCCAACCAATGAATGGCAAATCCTTTATGAATACCTTTTGGACCGATTTCGAGAATATGTGGGTAACTGCGAGTCACCTGAATCGTAGCGATGTCATTTGTGAGGTTTTGCATGACCTCTGTGATGCGAGCTTCGTCATCCTGGTAAATCAGTTTATATATCGGACCCAATGCACTCATGGCTTGTGTTTCAAGCCAGCGGCTGAGTGGTCCTACCACTTGTACTGGCATACGATGAAAGTTTCGATAACGGTCTGCAATGACAGATTCGGAATCTGCAATAAAGATGTCGTCCACAGCCGCATTGACCATTCCCCCATGAAGCTCCAAGAGCTTACAAGTCACTATACTATCCATAGGGGAGAGCGGTGCTTCAAATAAGGTACGATGTGTTAAACCGGTTCGGATGAGCCCCCCTTGATAGGTAACAACCGGAACGTCGATCCCTAACATTTCGGCAAATCGAGTGGTTGCAGCATACATTCTTCCGGTCACTAGGCTAATCTGAATCCCCAGTTCCCGCACTTTATGCAAAATACGTAAGTTCACTGGGCTGATTTCCTTTTTATGGTTTAGTAAAGTATCGTCTAAATCGATGGCGACAAGGCGAATATTGTTGTTTTTCATAAGATCCCAGCTTTCGGAAATTTATCACGTACTTCATTATATTAATGTCTTTTTCCTTCTAATTCCAGTTACAAGTTAGTTACAAAAAAGCTGCCCTTAGGCAGCTTTTGTCATATGTTTGTTACCCATTACCATCCACCACCACCGCCACCACCGGACCCACCTCCACTAAATCCACCGCCACTGCTTCCGCCGCCACGTTGACTAGGCATAGCGGTCATAGAAGCACTCATAGTGGACATACTACTGCTGAGGGAACGATAGAAGAGCCACGAGTTAAAGTTGGCGTCTGGTCGGCTGCTGACATACCAAGCAGGTGGGGTCAAGGCGAAATGTTCAAATTTCTTAGCCCACCGTTCAGATACGCCCAGAACCATCGCATAGGGGAGAATATTGTAAAAATACTCAGGATTTTGCTCAGATAGCATTTCGATTCGATCCTGTTCTGCTTCGAGTAGAAATTGTCTGAATCCCATGAGCTGTTCCATATATTTGTGGCCTAAAGCGGTACGTTGATCGGCTCGAAACGTGAGGTAGATGAGAACCAAGGATGCGAGGTATCCTAAGAAGCCCGAAAGTAACACATTTTCCATGGATCCAATGATGGCAAATCCTACCAGCAAGGCGGCTTGTAACAAGCCAACCATGAAGAAGGCGATTTTCATACTCCAGCCACTGCCTCTTTGTACTTTACCCAGTAAAAAGAAAGCCCCAAAACTCACCAGCAATGAGGTAGGATAAATGACCATGGTAATACCCAGAACATCCAGCAAGGGTTCGGGGAAGAAGGCATAGGTTAAGGCAAAATGTGAAGCAAAACTGATGAGGATAGCCAAAAGGATTAAACCTGCTTTGACAAAAGGAACCCATCGGCCAAAGATTCGATTCTCATTTCTGTGCGTAAACCCGTACAATAACAGTTTTCGAGTCGATTCCATGGTCTTGTAAAAGTGATTCTTGAGCTGGTCGTCCGATACACTGTCACCATTCCCATATATTCGGAACAAATCCTGAAACATTTTCTTTTCATAGGGAGATCGGAAGAGCACACGTCTGAACTCCAGTCACGTTTCGGAATCT
>CALCNS010000234.1 GCA_937897315.1 uncultured Bacillota bacterium | reverse complement strand
AGGGCTACAAACCAAACGCATACGTGTAGGAGCAATGGCTCCTTGGTTTGTATTGCCCTAAACGACAAGGATCCTTTCATATGCAACGCTTCGGAAGCACCGTGGCAGGCAGCGAATGGGCTGCTTGTGCACGGAATTTTTATGTACTAACAGGAGGAAATCATTTGAATATACTTGATCAATATGGATATCATCCCTCGATGTGTCCTTCTCTTCCCCAGGAAACCATTCCCGCCCGCATTACCGCGGTTCATCGCGAACGTTACGACATTGTCTGTGAATACGGCGAAGGGAGTGCACAACTCAAGGCAGGAGTCTACTATGTGCCTTTCCCTGAGGAAGCCTATCCCACCGTAGGAGATTTTGTTCTGATACGATATAATCCCTATGGAGATCACCAAGTGGTGAAAACCTTACCACGAAAGACTTGCTTCACACGCAAAGACCCCGATCCCAACGTAGGTGAACAGGTGGTAGCAGCGAACTTTGATACCGTCTTCATGTTTACTTCTCTCAATAAAGACTTCAATACGAAACGGTTGGAACGATATTTGGCGCTCACCCATCAGAGTGGTGCGGAAGCGATTATCATCTTAACGAAAGCCGATTTGGCCACCGATCCCCAAGAACTGAACCGAATGATCACCGATGTTCGTGCCATGGCAGGAGATTCCGTGATTTTAACCGTGAGCAGCAAAACCGGCCAGGGATTAGAGGAAGCGCGCGCTTACATTCAACCACAGAAAACCATTGTATGCCTAGGGTCCTCCGGAGTTGGTAAATCCAGCTTGATCAACGCATTAGCCGGCGAAGAGATTATGAAGATTGGCGAAATTCGTGAAGACGATGATAAAGGCCGTCATACGACAACACATAGGCAACTCATTCTCATGAAGAACGGTGCCCTCTTTATCGATACTCCCGGTATGCGAGAATTGGGTTTGTGGAACGCAGAAGCCGGTCTCGAGGAAGCCTTTGCCGACATCGAAGCTCTAATACAAAACTGCCGCTTTAGCGATTGTCACCATGGCAACGAACCGGGTTGTGCGGTGCAACATGCCATTTATACCGGAGAACTGGAAAGATCGCGTTGGGAACGTTATCGTTCTCTAAAAAACGAGGTTCGGTACAACGAAGATAAATTAGCTTATCTACAAGCCAAAAAAGAATGGCATAAGAGCATCAACAAAGCCAACAAACAAAGACAAAAACTAAGAAGATAAAGTAGGTGATACTCATGAAGATCGTACATTTCACAGAAGAATGGATTCCTCAGGCACAGATGTTGGTACATGAGGGTTATCAACAACTTCGTCATCAGCTTCCCTGGTTTCGTCAGGAGATCGAACTTCCATCCATGCTATCCTTAGTCCAACATGGCCTTGGAGTCGCCGCCGTGGAAGGAGAGGAGTTGCTTGGCTTTTTATCTTGCTATAAGGCCTTTCCCGATGCCTTTCATACTACCGGAGTTAAGGGTATCTTCTGTCCTCTCCATGGTCATGGCTTACAACGCGGACAATCCACACGTCTTTTCGAAAAACTGTATCAAGCTGCGGCTGCCAAGTGGGTGGAGCAAGGAATCCTTAGCCATGCCATTTGCTTATATGAATACGAAAAAGAACTGCAAGAGCTGTTTTTTATGAATGGTTTTGGGGTGCGCTGCATGGATTTAGCCCGTGAAAACACTCCCATTCCCCTTTCACATAGCAAACTCGCCTCTTACCGTCCATTACACCATGAGGAACTGGCCATCCTCTTACCGATGAACAATTCACTCATTTTGCACTTGGGCTCCTCTCCTGTCTTCATGAAATTCCCTCCCATGACCGAAGAAGAATTTTTAAAAAAGAACTCCGAGTATTTCTTTTATGTAGCCGAAGTGGCAAATCAACCCGTGGCATATTTAAGGTTTGGACCCGAAGGTGAGAATTTTGCCTGCAATGCTCAACCCATGATTCATTGCATTGGAGCATACGCTTTACCCGAATATCGTGGACATGGGCTCATGGATGATTTGTTATCGTTTGCTGCCGACGATTTGCGTCAAAAAGGCTTTACCCTTATGGGTGTAGATTGTGAAAGTTTAAACCCCAACGCCCGTTTTTACTGGCAGAAACACTTTGTGCCTTATACCTATTCTCTGGTGCGGCGCATCGATGACAAAGCCGTTCAGAACATAAAGGAGTAATATGGAGTTTGACAACGAGACAAAAACGCCCCAAGCCATGTTGGCTTGGGGCGTTTGCTTTTAAATTATTAATCCACTTTGGCTTGTGCCAAGGCCATTTCAACCATGGTTCGAGTGGACATACCCGTGAATCCTTTGCTTAAGTAGGGTTTATCGGCTTGAGTTGCAGAGGTTCCGGCAATATCCAAATGGACATACGCAGCTTTGTCTACAAATTCGGCTATGATCATACCACCGGTCTGCAAGATCGG